>DAOUVS010000002.1 GCA_030667525.1 Candidatus Zixiibacteriota bacterium
GTAATCACCCTGGTTCGCGTAGATGGCTCCAATGTTACCTGTTATCTTTCCCATCGTAGCTTGATCACCAATCCGGGTGGCAATCTCCAACGACTGTTCATAGTTTTGCAGGGCCTTAGCATAGTCACCCTGATATAAATAGATGTTTCCGATATTATGTAAACAGCCCGCTATCCCACTCTGATCACCAATCCGGATTTGAATCTCCAGCGATTGTTCATAGTTTTGAAGAGCCTTATCATAATTGCCCTGACTTTTGTAGACGATTCCGATATTAGACAACGACCCTGCTATCCCACTTTGATCACCAATCCGGGTGGCAATCTCGAGAGCCTGTTCGAAGTTTTGCAGGGCCTTTTCGTAATCACCCTGATAAAAGTAGACGACTCCCATATTGTTTAATACCGCTGCCAATCCATTTTGATCACCAAGCCGGGTGAAAATCTCCAGCGCTTGTTCGAAGTTTTGAAGAGCCTTATCATAATTGCCCTGTCTCACATAGATGCTGGCCATGCTACTTAATGATTTTGACAGCGCCTTTTGGTCATTCAGTTGATGGTTTATTTCAAGCACCCGGTCGAACAGAGCCACAGCCTCATTATACATCCCGCGTGCTTCATATATACCAATAATCTGCGTAAGTGCCCTCACCTCACCATCAAGATTACCAAGCTCTTTTGATATCTCCAGAGCCTTCTCAACATACTCCTGAGCCTCGTCATAGAGCGACTGGTTTAAATGCGTCCAGGCCAGAGATTGCAGAGCTTCTGCCTCGTCGGATCGAAGGTTTCGTTGCCGTGCCTCTGAGAGCGCCGTCGTCAATTCTTCGTTGGCCTCATCATACTCCCCCCTGAGCTCCAGCACGTCCGCGACTCCCCGCCGCGCCGCCAGAAGAGATGGCTCCAGTTCCAGCGCCTTGCGGTACAACCCCAGGGCCACTTCAACATCGGCTTCGTCGGATTTGTTTTCGAAGGTGTACTTGCCCCGAAGATAGTGGTCATAAGCCACCGGGTTCTCGGCGTCCGGAGTCCCGATCTGGGCGGCCTGCATAACCGTGGTATTGATCTCCAGCGCCTGGCTGATTCCCTGCGCCAGTGATTCTTTGATGCGCGGGAGGTTTTCAAACGTTTCTTCCCAGCGATCGGCCCACAGATTCAATCCGGTTTCCACATCAATAAGCTGAGCCGAAACGCTGATCAGATCACCCGACTTGTGAATTGAACCGTTAAGTAATAAAGTCACTTGCAGATGCTGAGCGATCGCATTGAGTTCCTCGTCCGAGTCTTTGTACTTGAGAATCGATGGCATCGGTGCGACGCCCATCGTGCCGACCCGCGTAAGATCGACAATCAAATCCTCGGTAATGCCATAACTCAGATATTCATCATCAACAGCACCACGATTTTTCAAATACAAAACCGCGAGACGACGGGGTGCGGCGATGGCGGGATTATCGGACGTTATCTCAAACTTCCAGGGTTTGATGACTAAAACAATTACTATAATCAGCGCAACTATAATAGATGGAGTTAGTATCCGGCGCAATTTCGTTTTGGGCTTGGAGGCTGTGGCCATATGATCCTGTGATCCAGAAGTGACCAACTGCTTCAAATCAGGGACGACCCCCTCAGCGCTCTGATAACGCAAAGCCGGGTCCTTCTCAAGCAATTTGGAGACAATCCGCTGAAGAGCATCGGAAACACCAGATTTGTACCGCGCCAGCGGTTCCGGTGTTTCGTGCAAAATAGAGTTCATGGTGGCAGCATCATATTCTTCAGTAAAAGGAGCCTTGCCGGTAACCATTTCATAAATAATAACACCAAGAGAAAACAGGTCTGAACGCCGATCGGTTTTTCCACCCAACACCTGCTCTGGAGACATATAACCAACTGTCCCCAAGGTGGATCCGGTTTTGGTCAACTTCTCTGCTCCCTTCACCGTCGCCAGACCGAAATCGAGTAGTTTGGGGTGATTATTCTTATCGAGAATTATGTTCGACGGTTTAATATCACGGTGAATGACACCTGCCTGATGAGCTTCATGAAGGCCTTCACACAACTGAATGGCCAGATTTACCACCTGGTCCGGGATCAGTTCCTTGCTTTTAATAACATCATTCAATGACTGCCCCTCCAAATGCTCCATAGCAAAGAACGGTCGTCCCTTAAATTCAGAGACTTCGTATATAGTAACAATATTGGGATGTTTCAAAGCGGCTGTTGCCTGAGCCTCTCGTTTGAAACGAGCGCGGCAATCTTCATCCTGACAGAGACTGGGCGGAGGAAATTTGAGCGCGACCATACGCTTCAGCTCGGTGTCTTCCGCAAGATAAACCTCACCCATCCCGCCGGCACCGATTTTGGAGATTATTTTGTAATGTCCAACGATAGTGTCTTTTGTCAGAAGAGTAAAGGACTGAGTCTTATCATCATCATGATTCCCAGACATAAAAATTCTCCTGCCTTACTGATTGATAAAAATAATATATGAAGATATTAGCGTCGAAACAACTTAAAATGTGTTTGAAGATATTAGAATTAAACAACGAAGAATAAAAGACTGTAAATTAATGACAACTAAACGGATACAAAAATTGGCGTCCCCTAGTTGATGAACTTCGAACTTTTTTGAGAGAAACGGCATGAATATAATCAGGATTACGAGCTGCTTTTAAGTTTCGCCAATCTTTCTTTGGCATCTTCCACCGATTCCAATTCTTCATCGGCATTTTTCCAGATATTAAGAAACGCCTCATATTGTTCAACTGCCTTCTGATATTTACCTGTTTTTTCATAAGCGAGACCGAGATAATAGTACAATTTCGTTGACATAATAGGGAAATATGAGCGCTGGGCCCCATATTCATGTTGTATTCCCTCAAATCCGGAGATTGCCTTATCATATCGTTCGGCCAGATAGTACGCCTTAGAAAGCATATACATTACGACAAATTCATCATTGTGATCTCGCGACTTTTCAAAACTGAGACAGGCTTTTTCATAGTTCCCTTCGGCGATGTCAATGGCGCCGACTGCATACCAGTAGGTATATTGCATACTATTAGTTTCTTCAACGTGAGCTTTCAGATCCTTTAGTTTATTTTTTGTTCCATTAAGATCGCCGCTCTCAGCTAGAGTCTGAATGCCAAGATAGACATAGTAAGCTTTGCTAACAGGGTTGGTAGCCTGGTATAGCTCAACGGTCTTGTCGGTTTCATCAAGAGCCAAAGCCCAATTTTTCTGCTCAATATATATTCTTGATTTATAATAATGGTTAATGGTATAGTCTATATCGGAAGCACCAATTGCATCATCAAATCTTTTTAGAGCTTCGTTGAATTTTCCTTGAAACAATGGAATGAATGCCCTTAATTTCAAAGCCTCCGACTTCTGACTTTCTATTCCCTGCAGAATATTTATGCAGCTGTCGGCTTTGTCATACTCCTGTTCAAAAATATACATCAGGCAAAGCTTCCTCAGTGAGGCATAAAAATTTGGCTTGACGGTCAATGCTCTTTTATATGAATCAATGGCATTATCCAGCATCCCATTTAGGCCATATATTTCAGCCTTAGTATCAAGTGGGTTGGCTTCATCGGGGGCAAGTTCAATGTACTTATCAATGGCCCGGAGCGATTTTTCAAAATCTCCAATATTATTATAGATATAGGCCAGTTGATTATAAGCCATTTTAAATAATGGGTCTAACTCAATTGCCTTATAAAGAAAAACAATGGCGGAGTCAAATCGCTGAAAGCGATTATAATAAACTCCCAATTGATAATAGGCATCTTTTTCATCTGGGTATCTCTTTATAATCTTGTACAATTCCCCCAAAGAACTATCACACTCATTATTGATCATTGCCTCAAGACTTCGGATATATAACTTTTCCTTCTGGGTCACATTCTCAGAATACTGCAGCACTTTGGAGATCAGCGAAGCATCTTTGAGTGTGGTTAAGGCATAATAAGCCATCGCAAAGGTCGAATCATACTCAATCGCCTTTTCATAATATTTAACTGCTTCATCGCTATAGTACTTGCTCGAATACTCATCACCCATCAAATAGTACCGATATGCCTCAGCAGAATGGGTGGTGACATCGGCCACAGCCGGATCAGGCTCTTCGTAGGCCTCGGCCGGAAGTGCAAGATCAGATTTTATCTCAACTGAGAGTTGGTCAACAAGAGAAAATATATCCTGAGATTCTTTTCCGGTAACTTTCTGGGTTGCGACAACATCACCATTCGAAGCATTTATTATCTGAGACGTCAAAATCAAATGCGGTTCAATTTGTAAAATACTACCAGTCAGAAGCCATCTCGATCCTGATTTTTGTGCTACTTCGGAAGCGATACTTCTATCAATTATTTTGGTTCCTTCTTGACCGAGAAATTTTAGTATATCATATAGACGTTGACTGGATACGACTTGCATATATTGAGATTCGGCCAGATCGGTAATTAGAAGATTTGTGGCAATCTCCCCATATTGTAAGGAGTCGTCCGGTTCGGCTAAATTCTCAAAATACATAATTGCCAATCGATTTTCGGCCGCGATTGCTTCTTTGGAAGGACTTATATCAAATTGCCAATCTTTCAAAACAAGAACCAAAAACAATGCCGCAGCGGCCGCTATTGGAATAAAGGTTTTCCAGAGTTTTTTTGATCTGATTGGTATTATCTGCGTAGTAGATTTTTCGACTTCGATATAATCTTTTTCAATGAACTGCTTTACCGATTCCTGCACATCCGGATCATTTCTTAAAAGAAAAGCTTCCTGTTTGAATTTATTCAGTTCTTCAAAACATGAATCGCACTCCAGCAAATGAATTTCAAATTCATTCCGGCTTTCTTCAGGTAATAGCCCCAATTCATAGGCATATATCATATCACTGAAATGTTTTTCTCTGCAACTCATTATTTTACTTATCCATTTCCAAACAGGTTTTCAATTTTGCTCTGGCCCGAGATAGCAGAATATATGCGCCGTTTCGAGTCAATTTTAATTTCTTGCAAATCTGTTCCATATCATAACCCTGATATGAGAAATTAAGAATTCGGGCATGCCTTATATTGGCCTCATTTATTTTCTTCAGACAATTGAGTAATCGGCGCTTGAGCTCAGGATTCGGCATAAAAACGGCCGAATCGTTTTTCTGCTCGGCTAATTCCTCAAGTTTGTCCTTATGGCGCCCCTTTGTCCTGTAATAGTTTAAGGTATTAAACTCCAACACTTTATGGGCCCAGGCAGAGAAGCTTAATTCAAAATCAATATTCAGATACTTGCGCGCTATCACTATCAGCGTATTTTGTAATACATCCTCAATATCTGTTTCATTCATTATCTTATGCTGTAAGATTAACTGAAATCTTTCACGCAACTTATCAAATAATTGTTTTTCCGCAGATTTGTTGCCATCGCGAACTATGTCATAAAGCTCATTTATGTTCAAGATTGCCTCATACTCCCATTGTAATCAATATAATATGCAAAAATACGGCTATTTGCAATTGGCAAACATATTAATAATTATTTTTCTCCCTTTTTGAAAGACCTTGCCAGTTCCGACAGCATACTTAATGAATTATAGGATTGGCCTTGTTAAAACATTAATAGGAGGTTTATACAATATGAAATTTTTCGCAAGATATTTTATTGGCCTGCTTTTAATTATCAGCCTGCCAGTGTTAACTCTTGCGCAGGGAGGTTATTGGTTTGATCGGGCCGATCTTCCGACACCGCGACAAGAAATCCTGCCCGGAGAGTTGGACGGTACAATTTATGTCATCGGCGGCTGGTTGGATGGATACTCAATAACCAACATAGTCGAAGTGTATGACCCGGCCACAAACTCATGGTCAACGGCACCGCCACTGCCAACCAACCGTCATCACTGTGCGGCTGTTGCGATTGATGAGATTCTCTATGTCATTGGCGGATATGCCAATACCACCTGGAAATCATGGATGCCAACTAATATAACTCTGGCATACGATCCTGATACTGATGAATGGACCGAACGGGCGCCGATGATTGTCGGCCGTGGCGAACATAGCGCGGTCGTATATGACGGTAAAATCTATGTTACCGGTGGCAATAAACAGTTGGATTCGGTAACTCCGGTTGTCGAGGTCTATGATCCATCAGCCGACAGCTGGACCCAGGTGGCATCTATGATTACTCCCCGGCATCATCATGCCTCAGCCGTGGTTGATGACACCCTCATCTATGTAGTAGGCGGGAGACAGGGATTTTTGGGTGATCCCTACATAATGATAAGTGCAGTTGAGGCGTATGCACCGGCGAGTGATACCTGGTACACTATTACAGATATGCCCAATCCTCGAGGAGGCCTCTCCGCCACCGGCATCGATGGTAAATTATATATTTTTGGCGGAGAGATTCCGGGGATATTTGAAGAGGTCGAAGAGTACGATCCAGATTTGGATAGTTGGACAGAGTTAACAACAATGCTGACTCCGCGTCATGGAACAGCGGCGGTTATTGTCGGCGATACTGTTTATATTATTGGCGGTTCATATTGTGAAGGTATGTGTACCGATAATTCCAATCAGGGATTCGTTCTTGGTGCATGCACCGATACCGATTTTGACGGTTATGGCGACACCGATGATCCGACCTACAGCTGCCCTCCGGATAATTGCCCTGATATTTATAACCCGGATCAATTAGACACAGATGAAGACGGCGTTGGTGATATCTGCGACGGCTGCCCAAATGATTTTAACCCGGGAGGCGAAGATACTGATACTGATGGGATTCAGGATGCCTGCGATAATTGCCCCGATCATTATAACCCTGGGCAGGAAGACAGCAACGGCAACGATGTCGGTGATCTCTGCGATTATACCTGTACCGATGCCAATGGTGATCTTCTGGTCAATATCCTCGATATCGTTTATCTGATAAATTATAAGTATAAAAGTGGACCAGCACCTGACCCACTTGAATCAGTCGATGTCAATCATGATATTTTAATCAATATCCTCGATATAGTATATCTGATTAATTACAAGTATAAGAGCGCCCTGAACCGGAGTGCATAGTCTGGGTAATATAATTAAAAGCAAAATGAATAGTATATATGAAATATCAAACAGTTACAAAATTCATAGGAGAAATCATGCAAAAGCAAATTATTAATCTGATTGCATTAACCGTTTTATTATTGCCGGTTTTATCAAGTGGGCAGGTTACAGTCGGCAGTCCGGAACATGCTACATATGATGTGGCCAACGATCGTTACCTTGTCTGTAATTTTTATGGCAGAAAAGTTGTTGCGATTGATAACGAGGGGACAGCATCTGATTTTGTCACCAATATAGGCTATGCATACGGTAATCATATTGTCGGTAACACCCTTTTTGTAACATGCGGAAATTTATATGTAAGAGCCTTTGATCTGACCACGGGAGATCTATTATGGGTCAAATATGTTGCCGGCGCAAATCAACTGGACGGGTTGACCGCCGACAACGATGGTTATTTATACCTTGTCGATGCCGTCAATGGGGCCGGAGAGATTTTCAAGTTAAAAATTAGCGATCAGACCGTTGAAACTTTTGTCGGCAGTGGCCTTCCGGGATGGCCCCAGGATGTAATTTTTGACGAAGCCAATAATCGTTTGCTCTTGGTTGGGATTGGGACCAGTACACCAATTGTGGCAGTAGATTTGACTGACGCTTCTTTAACGTCATTGGTGACAACTCCGTTTGGAAATATGGATGGAATCGCTATGGCCAATGATGGTAATGTCTATGTTACAAGTTATTACGATGGAACTATCTATAAGTATGACCAGACTTATACCAATCCGCCAGTTCTAATATCAAGCACGCATTCAGGACCGGCCGGACTTGGATATAATCCAATCGATAATATTCTGGCCGTACCAAATTTTAATGCCAACAGGATCGATTTCATTCCTCTTGACGATAATGATGATGATGATGTTTTGGATTATATTGATAACTGTCCCCTCGTTCCCAATACTGATCAAAGCGATGTTGACGAAGACGGAGATGGTGACCTTTGTGATGGATGTCCGGATAATTATAACCCTCTTCATGAAGATGCTGATTTAGATGGTGTTGAAGATGCTTGTGATAATTGCCCTGAGCATGCTAACCCGGGACAGGAAGACAGCAATGGGAATGATGTCGGTGATTTGTGTGATTATCTATGTGGCGATGCCGATGGCGTACCACCAGTTAATATTTTGGATATAGTTTACCTTATTAATTTCAAATATAAAAGCGGTCCCGCTCCTGACCCGCTTGAATCAGCCGATGTAAACCATGATCTGTTAGTAAATATCCTCGATATAGTTTATCTAATTAACTACAAGTACAAAGCTGGCCTCGAACCGATTTGCCCATAATAATTCTATAATAGCGGATTTATAGAAGGATTGATTTAATTTTATAAATTCCATTGCCAGTTTGCGGAATAATTGGTAATGGAAGAAAGGCGAAATGCAGCTATATATTTATAAAAATATTTTGTGTGCCTAAACAAAGGTAACGAAATTGCCATTTCTATTTGTTCATCAAAAAGTGTTTTCGAAATTTTATAAAGCGTTGTTGCTTTAGTACTTATTAAACAATTTTGAAAATCATCACTTTGGGGTGGATTTGTAACTTATTGAAATACAACAAGATAAAATTGGTGTTCCCTAATTGATGAACTTCGAAATTATTTAATACGTGTTGCATAAGCCAAAGACATTTGAGATCATTGCTATCGCGTTGCAATTCAACGTGTTGTAATTGACCAATAACTCACATTATATATCGATTCCTGCATTATTAATCTTAACTAAACAAATATAAGGGTGTACCTACAGTACACCCTTATAGGTATAAATAGCTGATTTAGGAACCAATGAGATCCCTGACTTTTTCTATCACCAGTTCCGGGTCGATCGGCTTATCAATAAACAGGTCAGGTTTGACCAAACCCTCATCCCTCATGTCCATAATCGATTTGCGCATTGCCTCGCGAAGACTATCATACGGTCTTTCGTGCGTGTCACCGCTTTCAGCGTCCAGATCTTCCAAAACTTCTGCCACTCCGGTTAGCATAATTACCGGCATGTTTTTCAAATTCTCGTCCCGTCTTAATTGTTTGAAAAGTACAAAACCGGTCTTCTTCGGCATCATAACATCCAGTATTGCCAAATCCGGCCTTTCACTCTGAATCTTTTCAAGTCCATCCTTCCCGTTATACGCCGAAATCACTTCATAACCATTTTCTTCGAGAGCGGCGGTAAGGAATTTTACTGTCTTTTCATCATCATCAACTACCATAACTTTTTTGGCCATTGCTTTTCTCCTTATTTTTGCCGGGTCCACTTAGAGGAAGAACTATTTTAAACTTAGATCCGCGCTCTGGTTCGGATTCTACCACAATATTCCCGCCGTGAACACCAATCATTCTTGCAGATATTGATAAGCCAAGACCGGTCCCGGCCCGACTTTTCGTGCTAAAAAATGGAGTGAAGATATTAGATTTCACATCTTCGCTCATTCCTATTCCATTATCATTTATTTCAATAATAAAATCTTCATTATTTTCATCCGGATAGGCACGCATAGACACATGCGGTTTTTCGATGCCATTATAATTTTTCCAGGCGCATGCATCCAGGGCATTGGAAACAATATCCATTATCACCGAATGTATCATTCTGGCATCCCACATCACTTTGGGAAGTTCCGATGAAATAATAAGCTCGAGAGATATTCCTTTGTTGCCAGCAGTTTTTTCGATAACACGATAAATCTCGGATAAGGCATCGCTCAGATCGACCTGATCAAGTTTTGGTTTGTACTCTTTAACATACCGCAGCATATCCATCGACATCTCGGTCAGACCGTTAATGCCCTCCTGCACAATCTCCCAACCCTCTTCAAGCATTGTTCTTTTGTCTTTTGCCAAACCAATTTTGACCATATATGCCCCGCCTTTAAGGGCGTTGAGCATATTTTTCATCGAGTGCTGAATTCCGGTAAATACCTGACCAATAGCTGCGTAGCGCTGCGATTGTAATAGTTGAGTCTGTAATCTTTTTTCCTCGGTAATATCTTTGCTTATTCCAATTGTACCGATTATTCCTCCGGTGGGGTTGCGAAGTCTGGATAATGTAAGCAGGACATCACGTATCTCCCCGTCTTTGGTTTTAAACTGAGTTTCGAAATTGACAACACTATCGGCATATTTCAGTTTATCAATCGCCTTATCTCGTTCTTTAACATCAGCAAACAGCAGCTTTATCGGTTTGCCGACGATATCAAAGCGTCGGTAACCTAACGCAGCTTCCGCCCCGGTATTTATCATTTGAATTTTCCCTGAAGCACTTACTGTGATAATTATATCAGCCGAACTTTCCAGAATACTCGACAGATAATCTCTATTTTTTTTAAGTTCAATCATTGATGAAGAGAGCATCGAGGCCATATCATTAAAAGATGCTGATAATAGGCCAAATTCATCTTTCTCATCTTCACTGAGTCTGAAATCGAACTCTTTATCGGCCAAATTATTCATTCCGTTTATTAATCTGTTGAGAGGATGATATATAAAGTACCGAACAAAAATCCAGGCGAATCCGGCAGAGACAGCAATAGCCAGAACTATAATGAATATGAATTGTAAAATATTATCAAAAATAGATTCGGCCAAACTAAAATTAAGGGCACTGCCGATATACTGGATAATCAGCAAAAAAAGTAGGATAGTAATTAAGAAAAAGCCGCTGAGTTTCCAGAATATTTTAATATTTACTAGCATGGTTGAACCAATTTTCTACTTTCACCTCAGCCAAAAACCACACTCATATCCAATGCAGAAGTTCATTCTGCTTTTTAATCACTTTTCTTTCGAAGTAATTTCGGTGGTTTCATAATGTTTGAGAATTCGTGCCTCAGTTGGAAGCAATTTCAAATATTTTAATCCCCAGCCAAACAGGAATCCGATGACACCAAAAACGCCCAGAGCCTGTAGGATTTCCAGAAAACTTAAGGAATAAGAGGCGATTCCTTCCTGCAGAACAGATTCGGTAATCTCCATGCCGGGAAATAACTCAGGCGGATGAGTGAGTCCCGGAAGAACAATTACATACCTTTCACAAAGAACGCCAAAAACGACGAGAGCGGAGGCAATAACTATCCCGCGTACAGTTTTTCCGGTTTTTCGATAGAAAAGCAGAAAGATTGGTATAAAGCAGCCTATAACTATAAGTCCGACCCAGAAAAATAAACTATGCAGCCCGCCAAAAAGATAATACATAGCTGCGTCACGCAGTTCGACGACATAAGCGCGATACGCATTTTCAACAAACATAAAATAGACGACAACAAGCAAACAAATTGCCAGAAACCGTCCCAGCCATATAATCAGCTCATCGTCAAGTCGCCTTTTTGTAATCCTGAACAGACCAACGATCATTAAAATCATCAGAGCCGTTCCGGAGGCCATTGCCGCCGCGACAAAACTGGCCGGTAAAAGTGGCGACTCATAAAGCACTCGCGCCCCAAATCCGAAAATAGCGCCGGTGCCGGTATGGACGCAAAATGCCCAGCCAAATGCCAGAGTAGCCACCACTGATGTCAATTTTTTTCTCTCATAAAACAGCGCCCAAAGGTAGAGCAGACAGATAAGGATATGTCCTATATATAGAATTGGGTTTATTGAAAACATCGATTGAAGATTAAAATAGACAAACGGCTCAACAAACACTCGATCGATCCTGCCCTGGTCGGTTAGAATCGATAGCAGACCGGCAATCAAAAACAGCGTGGCCAAATAAACGGCTATTCGTGCAAACGGTTTATATTCCAGTTTTCCGAAGACTCCATACAAACCGGAAATAACAAGTGAGCCGGCCGAAAGTCCGATATAATAAACCGCCATAACGATTTGAAGCCCCCATGGCACTCGATTATTCATCCCAGTAACCCAGAGTCCATGTTCGATCACATACCAGGTTGCAATAAATCCGGCAATGGCAAAAGATGCAAATGTTATCATCATCAGACGATACTGAGTTGAATCACCTTCAATACTGTCGAATTTTAAATCCATACTGTTCCTATTTTAATAAGTTCTATAGGCCCAAATAGTACACCTTTGGTTCGGTTCCAAGGTCCTCTCTTATTCTTTTGACAGACAGAGTGGACGTTATCCTGTTGATCTCACTTACGGGGTCATTGAGATCACCAACTAAAATAGCATTAGCTCCGCACTTTTGGCAGGCCTCGACACAGGCCGGCATCTGTCCGACATCCAAACGATGAGCACACAGGTTGCATGCTTCGGCAACACCATGTGATCGTTTGGGACGCTCCTCGTTTGGCCAATCCTCATCATTTTTAAAATTAAATTGGCGGGCATTGTACGGACAGGCGATCATGCAGTAGCGACATCCGATACAGCGGTGATGATCAACAATCACGATCCCATCATCCCGCTTATATGTAGCCTTGACCGGACAGACCTGGGCACAGGGCGGATTGTCACAATGATTGCAAAGAAGCGGAACCATTTTCTCAACTTTGGTGTGTCCAACTTCACCCTCAATTTTGACTTTTCTGATCCAATGATTATCCCAGCGTTTATCACCATGAAAAGAAACATTGTTCTCGGTGCGGCAGGCGGTCAAACAATCGGTGCAATCTGGTCGGCATTTGGTGAGATCGATCACCATTCCCCATTTTTTCCCAATCAGGGGATTGTCGGTGTCGCTGACACTGACACCGGTAGCTGATAAGATTCTAAAAGCGTATGTCCCCGAACCGACAGTTAGTATCAGTCCTCCGGTCGTTTTTATAAAATCTCTTCTATCCATTTTTTATCTCATTTGTTTTATCATTATGGATAATTATGGCATCCGAAACAATCGGGTGACATACTCACCGCATTATGACATTGATCGCAAAAATTTACACGACTTGTATGACATTCCTTGCATTTGTTTATATCTTCTTCGCCCCGCTTGCCATACCTGACGACATTTTCCCTTATTTCTCTCAAAAGTTCCCAATGATGAAAACGCATATATTCGGTATCTCTGACACATTTGTCATATTTTGAATCAGGCCGTTCCAATAAGACCTGAGGCGGTTCGCTTCCGATTGCAACAACATTGGAAATCACACCATACAGAATAAGAATCAGAATAATCAAAATGGGAATGGCGACGAAAACGGCGGTTTTATTATTTCCAATATTTATTTTCATTTATTTTCCCCCTTATCCAAAGATACGTCATCGTTGCGTCCGGTATGTTCGGCATATACCATCGCCACGGTTCGATAAATAACATGAGCAAATTTTGAATATGGCAGATATACAATCAGAGTAAAAACAAACACCAGATGAACAAAGTAGGCAATATGGCGGTGCGGTTCCAGTCGCACATAGTGCAAAGCTTCAGTAAAGAATCCGGTCGCAACAACAATAAAAATGGTTGTCAGAAAGGCCCAGTCATAATAATTACCGGCACCGGCCTGTGCGTCGTGCCGCATCCGATCCCGAATTATTAAACCAATCCCTCCGATCAGCGCCAGACCGCCCAGATTGGCAAGTATTTTCCATGGGCTCCAAAATCCAAACGGATATACAAAGCTACCGCTTATCAACGGATTAATCCCCAGGGTTATTATCCAAAGAGTTACACAGGACAAAGCTATAAAACCAAAAAATATCGCTATATGCGAAAACTGGCGCGTTCTCTCGGCAGTGCATTTTGAGAAATTTTCATGGGTGATAATATTTTTTACCGCAGAGAATATACTTGGCATCAGACCCTTGACCGGAGTGATGCTCCCGTCCGGATTATCGAAGGCTTTTAAACTTGACCAAAATCGTTTCACACCAACAATCAAAGCAATTATAACCAGGGCTGTAAAAAACAGGAAAAAACTATTCAGAAGCCAATGTGGGAATATACTGGAATAGGAATAGAGTATTTGATCGCCGACCTCTTTAGTAATTCCGAGAGCCTCTTCAATTGAATCACGCAATATTAGCGCCAGAGAAAGCAAGATTATTGGAATACTTAGCAGAAGTAGAATAGACTGCGGTTCGTTGACCCACCTGCTTAAAAAACGTGGAAAGGCATGTTGCACTATACTTTCCTGTCTAACGGCGGCCAACAGATCACCCGGACGGGCACCACGAGGGCATCTGGTCGAACAATCGTTGCACTGGTAGCAAAGCCAGACGTCAGGATCGTTCATTAGTCGATCCTTTATTCCCCATGAGGCCCAGGCCATTTCTTTACCGGGAAACGGAGCTTTATCGGGTGCAATGTTGCATGTAGCCGAACAGGTGCCACACTGCATACATTTCAAAAAATAGTCGCCACATCGATTGCGCAAAGCTTCTATAAAATCAAGATCAGATTTTATAGTCAACGGATCGTTGTTACTTACCACTTGGCCCTGCACTGTCTCTTCATTGGTATCCATTATCGTTTTTCCTCAGTACATCCCAGCTCTTTTATATTTCTTCAATATTTCTTTATTTTATTCTACATCCCCTTAAATGGATTCATGCCGTACTTTTCAATCACCTCTGCGAAGTTATTAAAGATCTCCTGCAATTGACCATATTCAGATATCTGAAGTTGGTGCAGTTCCACTCTCTCATTTTCAAGCGCCATCTGCTCCAGTTTCTCCCGGATATTTTCTTCGCGGGATGCCGCCAATTCACTCCCTTTACAAAAATGACACTGATAGTCATCACCATACTTACAGCCAATCAATAATATCCCGTCAAATCCGGCCGAAATTGCTTCCGATATCCAGACCACGTTGACCGAACCGAGACATCGAACCGGAATGACACGGACAAACGGATTGTACTGCAACCGATGTTGTCCCATCAGATCCATCGCCGGGTAAGCATCATTTTCGCAAAGTAAGGCGAGTATTCTCGGTTTTTCATCGAACTCTTCCGGCACTTCAACCGCTCTGATCATTGAGGTAATGATTTCCACAGAATAATCCTTAAAGGAAACTATCCTCTCAGGACAAGCACCAAGACAAATACCACAACGCCGACAGCGTGTTGTCTGGAGAAGTGGGGTTCCCTTTTCATCTTCGTTAATGACACCAAAAGGACATTCTTCTGTACATCGTTTACATTGGGTGCATCTTTGCAAAAAGAAATCGGGATAAGACTTATCTCCTGCTCGCGGATGAACCGCTTCACCGCGTGAGGTCATCTCAATGCATTGAATTGCTTTTAATGCCGCGCCGGTTCCATCCTCTTTACTGCTGAGTCCATCCATTGGCTGACGAACAGCACCGGCCGGATAAATTCCTGTTCTTCTGCTTTCATAAGGAAAACAGATAAAATGCGAATCTGGGAAACCATATTGTAAAGCTGGCAAATCAGGTCCCTGACGATAATCGAGATTGAGTATCTGTGTACCTTCATGCTGTTTTAGTTCTTCAATTTTCTTTGCGGCCGCATCGCGCTGGATTTCGGAATCACCTTTTTCAGCGGCGATTTTGGCATCTTCATAGAGACGAATTGCCTCACCATCGGCAGCGTTTGGAACCATCCCGGCGGCCAGAACAACCAGATCAACTTCTACCTGAATATTTTCACCCTGCATCGTGTTTTTGGCGGAAACGGTGAGTTTGCCATCAGTACCGCGGGTAACATCGGCGACATCACCACGAGTCAGGAAAATACCGGTATCTTCCTGTGCCCGGCGGTAAAAGTCTTCGTAATGTCCCGGTGTCCGTAAAAATTCATAGAAAATATAGGCCTTACTGTTTTCATCCAACTCCCGCAGATATAACGCCTGCTTAAGCGATGTCAGACAGCATATTGATGAACAAAAAGAGTGATGTTTTTTATCGGGCGAACCGCCACATTGAATAAAGGCGATGCTTTTTACTTCTTTGCCATCAGAGGGGCGAATAATGCGGCCATTGGTTTTTACAATCTCCTCCAGCTCCACATTTCTTATAACATCTTCAACTTTGCCATAAGGTAAGCTGTCTCTTGGTTCAGCAGGTTTCCAGCCGGTCGCCTGAATTATCGAACCAACCCGGAAACTGTCTACTGAATCACCATTGTCGATTGAGGTCACTGTGACGTCAAACAAACCGGGCGCTCCGGTGATTTTGCTTGTCGCTGCAGATTTATAAATGGCTATTTTGGAATTATTTTCAATCTCAGATATTAATAGATCAATCCCTGTTTCTTCCAGATCACGATATGGTGGTTTGGTCGGTGTCGATTTATATTGCTTACCCAACCAGCCGCCAAGCTTATCGGTTTTTTCCACCAATTTAACATCATACCCGGCCCGGGCCGTCTCCAGCGCGGCAGTTATACCGGTTATACCGCCGCCAACAACCATCACAGTTTTATTAATTTCTTCTTCAGATTGAAACGGTTCCGGAACAGACATTTTTTGCACTTTGGCAATATACATGCGGAGATAATCTTCAGCCATCATCTGGGTATCTTCTTCATTTGGCGGCTGACACCAGACAACCTGTTCCCGAAGAGGGATATGCTCAACAATCACGTCATCCGGAAAACTGTTTTTTGTATAGTAGCGGGGAGAAACCCCGGCAATAACAATTTTATTGAGTCCTTCGCTTTTGATATCATCGATTACTGACTGTATATCAGGTTCTTCGCAGGCACTGATTGATTTACAGAATGAGACATGATATTCGTCATTGGCAACTTTAGTAAGAGCCTCAATATCGAGAGCCTCAGCAATTCCATAACCGGTACAAATAAAAACACCTACTTTATTTTCCATAAATCAATCACCTCCCCCCAAACATTGAATCGCCTTGAGCGTTGCCGCCGTTGATTCTTTGACCGCGCGAGAAACATCGCACGGGCCTTTGGCACAACCGACCGCATATATTCCCTCTATATTTGCAGACCTGTCAATAAAGCCATACATATCATATTTTAATTCAAAAGGTATTTTTAAATCGGCTGTATTTGGTACCATTCCGGTGGCAAGAACTGCCATGTCGAATTTATTATGAAGTTTCTCGCGATTAATCGTATCCTCAACATCCAATATTAGATTGCCGGAATCCTCACTTATTCCGGCTACCTTACCTTTTATAAATGAAATTTTATCATCTTCAAGTAGATCGTAGTAAAACTTTTCTTCGCTACCGACTGTACGAATGTCAATGTAGAAAACAGTGGCCCTGGCGTTCTCGTTTTTCTCTCTGAGATACCTGACCTGCTTTAATGAAGCCATACAACAGACAGCCGAGCAGTATGGCAGGTGGTTTTCATCTCTTGAGCCGGCACAATGTACGAAGGCAACATTCTCCGCTTTTTTACCATCGGATGGCCGAATTATCTCACCTCCGGTGGGGCCGGATTTGGCCGCCAATCTCTCCATCATTACGTTAGTAATCACATTAGGAAATTGTCCGTATCCCAAATTATCAAGCTTGTTGGCATCATAAGGCCGCCATCCGGTAGCGATAATTACGGCTCCGACATTGATTTCGATTTCCTCCTCCTGCATCTCAAAATCAATGGCACCTTCAGGACAGATTTTCACGAGAGTTTCGGCGTCGGAATCCGACAAAACATCACGGTCAAGAACATAACCTCTGGGGTAGGCCATATCATGAGGTTGATAAAGCGCCTTGGTTTTATTCATGCCATAATTGAAGTCATTGTCTCTTTCGGATGTTATATGTTCGGTAATCGAATCATCCAGAGGCTTTTGACCGGTGACATATTTAGGGTGTTTTTTAACTTTTACCACAAAATTGCCGGCTTTACCGGTAATTTCTTCAACGGTGGTAAAAGTATAAACGGCTATACGTGAGTTTTGTCTTATCCTGCGTGTATTTATCTCAAATCCGCAGGTAGGTGGACACATTTTAGGAAAATAGCGGTGCATACGAATGATACGTCCGCCGAGGTAAGCCTCTTTTTCCACCAGGATAACTCGATAGCCAACTTCGGCAGCTTCCGCAGCCGCCGTCATTCCTGCAATTCCCCCGCCGATTACAAGAATAGGCTTTGCACTTACATTCATAGGCTCTCTCTTAATTTAATCAAAGATACTTATTAGCTTTGCAACGCAAATCTCTGTTGACAGATTACTGCATTAAGAGATTTTTTATTCAATTGTACTGAACTGTTGTCAATCTCGTCGTCATTCCGGAGTGAATCGGACTTGTTTATCGACGATGTCTTGGTTTTTATTGTAATAAAAGATACAAAATTTTGAATATTTGTCAACATAAAATAGGTTCTCAATACACCGTCTATTTCCATAATCGCTGCAATTTATGGTAATAAGTGTCGAACAATTCAGCAACGGAATCGGAATATATTTCTATTTGTTCATCAAAAAGTACTTTCGAATTTTTATAAGGTATTGCTACTTCAATCATTATGAAGCAATTTTGAAAATCATCACTTTGGGGTATGTTTGATATCTGCTTGATATACAACAGGATATAAAATGGCGTCCCCAAGGGGATTTGAACCCCTGTCGCCGCCGTGAAAGGGCAGTGTCCTAGACCTAACTAGACGATGGGGACGCAATCTGTGCCGCTCAGTATAATAAAATATATTAAACTGTCAAGCCAAATAATCGACCTGTTTTTATTTCCTTAAATCGCCCGTTATACTGAAATATTTACTTCAAAAGGATCATTTTGCGGGTAAAAGAATTATCCTCAACTGATAATCGATAAAAATAGATTCCGCTGGCGACCGGGTTATTATTGAAATCAACCCCGTTCCACTCAAACGAATGATATCCGGCCGGTAGCTTTTCTTCAATCAGATTTATTACTTTTTTGCCAAGAATATTATATACCGATAGATTAACCTTTTGGCTCGATTTCAGGCTAAAACCTATTGTCGTTGACGGATTAAACGGATTAGGAAAATTCTGGAACAGATTAAAATTATCCGGGAGTTGATCGTTTTCCGAAAATGAAATATCAGTTGTATTATTATACTTATTCGTTGCCCCGATTGCCGCCAGTTTTAAACTGTCAAATTTGTTCGACGCTACAACAGCAAAAACAGCCGTATCTGATTGCCCGGGACCAAGATTAAACGGACCGGTCGATAAAATTTGCGATAGATCGACCCTGGAGGTATTAGTAATATCAACCAAACCTTCTGACAGGGCCGCAAATTTGTCCATTTCCGACCAGATATAATGTTCGGAAAGATCATGTACTCTCAAGCGATATGAGGCGACCCCTTCAGAATTTAAAACTGTCAAACCACGATAGTCACTATCAACTTCAGAGCTATTAAGAAGATATATATAACCCAGATTTTCATCAGGTGAAAAACCACCGGCATTTTGCCAGGTGACGACATCCCAGTCAAAGAACAGCCCGGCATAAAGATTATTGATTGCAGCATCGCTATTATTTTTTATTGAATATTCCAGAATAATAAAGTCGTTATCAGGGACGCTGTTCCAGCTATATGTTTGTTGCCGAATCTCAAGTCCCAGCGAATTTTCTGCAAAGTTGTCATTAAATATTGAGACTGTTTCCTGATCTGCTTTCTGCCCCGGTTCCGATACAATTAATCCACCACCTTCATTAACGGCAAAATCATTATCAGCATCTTCAGCAAAATTTCTCGCCCCGTCGGAAATATGATCGGCATCAACCCCAATTAAAAAGGCAGCTTCAAAAAGTTGATTGCTACCGCCATTAAAAGAAAATCCAGCCTCATCCAACGGAATAAAACTGTTTGGCCCAAAACCGTACTGACCAAAATTAGTAATTGTAAATGATATGGCCCCGGTTTCATGTGTAAAAAACTGCGGTTGCCCCAATTGGTCTTTTTCGCCCACTCTGATTGAAACCTTCACATTTTTTGAATAATCACCATCGCCACTTAAGGTCAAATTTATTGTCAGAATTTGTCCCGTACTGACCGTATCATCGACCGCAACCTGAAACTGAATGTCTCCGATTACAATCTGACCACTGTCGATATTTCCAAAATTAATAGTTGGTGTCAAAACTGAAAGCTGATGATCCCAACTTGTCACATTGCCTGATACGTTGTTAACTATCTGGCCCATATTCGTAACTGCAAGATCACCAATTGTCGTTTCGCCCGGATTAGCCAACGACCCTCCAAAATAGCTGATCCTTAGATCTGAATCAAAAGCAGGGGTCAGATAAGCAATTGCTGCCGGAATATTAATTAACCCCCAACCATAATTGTTATTTGGCGAGGTCCCGGCATCGGGGTATGGTACACACGAGGTCAATAACGCTTCCTTGATTTCAGCCGGGTAGAGTTGGGTGCATATTGCCGCAGTATTGCCACCGCGCCGGAAACGTGCGGTGCCGCCATTGATGTTCCGGTAAAAGACTCGTAGTCTCCATTGGGGATCGATGAAAAAATGGCAAGTCCTGGTGCCACAACATTTGGCTTTATTGAAACTCCATCGCAGTCTGATGGTCCTCGTGCTGAAGTCGACACAATTTTATTATCTGAAGTAGTTATATGATTAAAGTTGCCAACCGCGAAACAATCGAGCGAATCATTGGCGCGATTGGCCGGATTAGCTATTGTCTGATCATGCGGCCACTCAGTATAATTACCGGCGGCAAAAATATTAACAATCCCAAGAGCTTCAGTATTATCGATCAGTTCCCAAAGAAAATCATCACATCCAACGATTTCATTAAGTGTTCCCCAACTGTGATTGATAACATCAGGAACATCATCAAATGTATTCGGGTCACCGTCAGGATCGGCGGCCCATTCAAAGGCATCGATTATTGAAGTATACGGCAGATCGATCACTGCTGCTGAAATCCATTTGGCATCTGGCGCCACGCCGATCGTATCGCCGGTATTATCATCATGTCCGACCATTATCCCCATTGTATGGGTGCCATGTTTCTGAAGAAATGCAGGTAATGTCGGTGTCGTATGAGGGAATACTGCTTCAGGTAAAGTATGCGGGAATGGTTGTTTTCCGAGGGGATCATACCATGCTGCCGATGAATCACCATCGTGCCCTTTCCAGTTATCGAAAAGAGCCGGGTGAAGACCATCAACGCCGGTATCAAAGGAACAGATTAAACTTCCTTTACCTGTCAGTTCCTGCGCCCAGGCTTGCGGTGCTCCGATTGCTTCCAGATTAGGCTCAACCGAAGTAGCCAAATTGGCAGAAAGAGAAGAGCTTGTTTCTTCTGATTTTATAGATTCAATTTTTGGTATTATCTGGATCGATATAACATCAGGATGCCCCGCCAGCGACTCCAGTTCAGAAACCGCGATTTGGGTGGTTATTCCATTGATCAACCAATGCCCTTTGGTGTGGGCTGATAGACCTGCCGATTCATGATTTTTGAGAATTTCCATCAGACCTTTTTGAGATCGTGCTGATTCTGTCCTCAGCCTGCCGATTCCGATTCGATGAGACTCGGCAATACTTTTGTACTTGTTCGCCAGCTCTTTTCGAAGTACAAACGGCCCTTGAGAATTTTTGACCAGAATGAGAACATCTATTTTATCAGATTGATTTGTATTCTTGATTTTTTTGGCCAATCCTTGAGATAACGACCCGGCAAAACCGGAAACCGATAGCAAAAGAATTATAATCGTCAGAGCTTTAATTATTAATAATTTTCTCATATTTCTACCTATATATTAGTTCAATATATACAAGCGAGTTCCGTGCCACCTGGCAGTCTCTTGTAGTAATTTTAATCTATTGATTCATAATCACTTACAATATAATGAAAATAGCATCAAAGAGCAAGTATGAAATATGACAACCACTGGTTTGCATAATAATTCACTCCAAACAAATATCTGAAAATAAAAAAGCCGCCGTGAAAATTCATAGCGGCTCTCTGGTGCCGGTTAAACCGGCTTCTATTATCCTTACCGTCCATCTTTAAAAACGAATTAATCCTTATTAATGTTTAAAAATTGAATCAATTATTCTAGAGAAAATTGAGATATAATATCATTAATCTATCCAATAAAAAAGACGCCCGCAACCACAACGGGCGTCCAATTCAAGATGACACTTAAGAGAAGTAATACAGTTTCAATCCCTTGAAACTGCTTTATTAAAAAACTATCTAATTATCTACTCCTTGGTTGCTGTTATGCTTTCTCTATTAACGAGTGAAAATGAAATATGTTCCAATTCCATTGACATATTTTCATTTCTGAGGATAACATTTTCAGGTACTTTCAGATTAATTGGAGCAAAATTAAGTATCCCGCTGACACCTGCTTCAACAATATCATCAACAATGTACTGCGCCACCGTTGCCGGAACAGCGATAATCACAATATCAATATTATTCTCTCTCAAACCTTCTTTCAGGTTGGCAATATCTGAAACCAATATTCCCTTATGATTCGAACCGATTTTTCTCTGATCGTTGTCGAAGATCATATTGATGCTAAATCCATGCCGCTGAAATTCTTTATAGCCGACCAAAGCCGATCCGATATTGCCGACTCCGACCATTGCAACTTTCCATTCACGATCCAGACCGAGAATAGTGGCAATTCTATTTTTCAGCTCTGTGACCGGATAACCTAATCCCCGGGTTCCAAATGAACCAAAGAAAGAGAGGTCTTTTCTGACCTGGGCAGGAGTTAGTTTTTCATGTTTAGCTAATTCTTTTGAGGAAATTGTTTTAATATTCTCTTTTTCCAGAATTGAGAGAACCCGGTAATATAGAGAGAGTCTCTGAATAGTCGATTCCGAAATTTTCTTTTTACCGTCGTCTGCTGCCAAAATATTCCCCAAGCAAAATTATCCGTCCTAACGGACTATGTGAATTCATTCACAAGTTACTATCTGTAGGCAAAACTGTCAAGTGAAAATAATCACAAAAGCTGACACCTTTGCTTACCTTACAAATATCGATATAATACGCAGATTATTAATAATAAATTGTAATCTTTATATTTTTTCAGATAATAATTCTTGGGATATTTTCATTAATCCGGCTTACTATCTCATAGTTGACCGTATTGGCCAGTCCAGCCAGCAATTCGGCAGAGATTGATTCTTTGTCGTTTTTACCGATAAGTGTAACCGGTTCTTCAAGTTTAACCCCTGGGATATCAGAAATATCGACCATCATTAGATTCATACAGATTCGTCCGCGAACCGGCGCCCGTTTCCCTTTTATTAACACATAGGCGAGATTGGAAAGCGAGCGGTCATATCCATCGTAATATCCGACCGGTAAAACGGCCAATTTTGTTTTGGAAGTGGTCCGATAACTGCATCCATACCCAACAAAAGAATCAGGCAAAATATCCTTTATCTGAATAATCCGGGTAAACCAACTCAAGGCAGGTTTCAGTATCTTATTGGATCGACCCTGCAGACGATATGAAAGATAGGTCTCTTTTGACGGCCATAATCCATAAAATGCGATCCCGGGCCGAACCAAATCAAATTTGGTTTTTTCAAATAGAAGCAAAGCAGCCGAGCTGGCAGTATGCAGAAGTTCGGGCTTCAGACCAATCTTTTTTATGTTTGCCACCGCCTCATTAAAATTATTTAACTGACTCTCAGCAAACGAATGATCGGTTGTATCTTCAATATTGGCAAAATGAGTCGAAACCGCTTTTAATTTCAGATGTGAATATTTTTTAATTACCTCGACCGCTTTTTTAATTTTACCAGGTTCAATGCCCTGTCGATTAGTCCCGGTTTCAATTTTCAAATGAACAAAAACCGCCCTTTTAAACTTTTCGCTAAGTTTTCCCAGTTGCGAAATAGTTTCGATATTGTAAACGGTTGGTTCCAGATTATAGTCAAAAACGGCCGACAGGTCATTTAATGCGATATAGCCGACAATTAATATATTGCGATCCCAGCCGAATTTCCGGGCCAAAATCGCCTCATCCAAAGAATGCAATGCAATATATTGAATGTCTCCCTTTTTATTTTTCAAAAGAAGTGAAATAATCTCGGCCAGACCATGTCCATAAGCATTCGCTTTCAGAGCAACGGCGATCTGTCGTTTTCCGGCCAGCTTCCGAATCGTATCGATATTCTTTTTTATCGCCCCGGAATCGATCTCAAGCCAGTTTAGTAATTTCTTTTCCATATCATGGGAATTTATAAGAAAACTGTAGACACAGCAATTAAAAAAAGGTTTGTCGACTTATCAAAATTTATTGTTAAAAAGATTTTTATTGAATTTATCATGTATAGATTCATATAATTATCATGGAGTGAAATGCTTGATGGAAAAAAATGATTAAAATGTGCAAAAGGAATAAATGATAAATATTGAAGCGAACATAAAGATTATAAAAGAGAAAATAAAAATCGCTGCCGAAAAATCAGGAAGAAAAAGCGATGAGATCACATTGGTTGCGATCTCAAAAAGATTTCCTGCCGAGTTTATCAAAGCTGCAGTCGAACACGGTATAACCGATATCGGTGAAAGCCGTTTACAAGAGGCGGGGCCAAAAATTGATGAGCTTGGTAATATCGCTCGCTGGCATTTGATTGGTCATCTGCAAACAAATAAAGTAAAAAGAGTGATTTCACTTTTTGATCTGATCCATTCGCTTGATTCGCTTAAACTGGCCAGTGAGATCAGCCGCCGGGCCGAACCTCTGGATAAAAAAATTAATTGTTTAATTGAGGTTAACTCATCGTGGGAAGATTCAAAACATGGATTCAACCCCGACAAAGTTTTGGAAGCTATAAAAATAATAAAAGATTTTAAATTTATTGATCTATGCGGACTGATGACAATCGGACCAAACACTAATGATTCAAAATCTATCCGTTCCGCATTTGTTTTAACGAGGAAGCTATTTATTGAGGGACAGAAAATTGTCGGCGACAGTTTTTCAATTCTTTCGATGGGAATGTCGTCCGACTATGAATTGGCGATCGAGGAAGGTTCAACGATGATCCGGATTGGAACAGGTATTTTTGGTGATCGCCCGCCGCTTTAGATAATATTGTATCGTACAAAATAAAATGTAATAGATAGGAAAAAAAATGGGACTGACGCCAAACGAAATCAGAAATCAGGAGTTTTCCTCATCGATGAGAGGATACACTCGCTCCGAGGTGGAGGCTTTTAAGGAAGCGGCCGCCGCCGCCCTCGAAGAGGCCAAAGTCGAATTGCTTAAGCAAACCGAGAAGAACAAGGGTCTAAACGAAAAATATCAGGATCTTAAAAATCTTGAAGAAACACTGAAATCATCGGTTATCGAAGCGCAAAAAGGGGCAGAACAGACACTCGCAAATTCCAAAAAAGAGGCGGAACTGATAATCACCGATGCCAAACAGAAACGGGATGGAATCATCGAGGATAAACATCGTAAACTGGCCGAGTTGGAAACGCGAATTCATGAACTTGAATTTACCCGTAAAAGTTTTTACGCCAGATTAAAAAGTGAAATTGAAAGCTATCTGAAACTAATTAGTCAGGCCGAGTCTGATTCATCGGTAAAAATTGAATACCCCGACGATTTAAATATGAATCGTATTGCCGAGCATGTTCATCACGATAACAATGGGCAGAACGATTAAAAGTAATTTAAAGGAAGATATAGATGTCAAACGATCTCAAACAAAAAATAGCAGAATCAAAAAAATATATTACCAGTCAGGTCGCTTTTGAGCCAAAAATCGGCATTATTTTGGGCACCGGATTAGGCTCGCTCGCCGATGGTATCGATGTTGTCGGTACGGTTGATTACAGTAATATCCCTCATTTCCCGGTCTCAACCGTTGAATCACATGCCGGGCGCTTGATCTTTGGCAATCTGCGGGGAAAACCGGTGGTGGCGATGCAGGGTCGATTCCATTTTTACGAAGGGTACACTCTTCAAAAAGTGACCTTTCCGATTAGAGTCTTACAAGCACTCGGAATTGAAACTTTGATAGTCTCCAACGCCTGCGGAGGTCTCAATCCGTTGTTCAACAAAAAAGATATTATGATCATCACCGATCATATCAATCTGCTTGGACAAAACCCGCTGATTGGTCCCAATGATGACAGCATCGGTGATCGCTTTCCCGACCTGTACAACTGCTACGACAAAGAATTGGTGAAGCTGGCCGAGTCGGTTGCTCTTGAGCAGAAACTGCCGGTCAAAAAGGGTGTTTATGTTGCAGTCTCCGGACCGAACTTGGAGACGGCGGCTGAGTATCGTTTCCTGAGGATCATCGGTGCCGATGTGGTTGGAATGTCAACTGTCCCAGAAGTTCTTGCAGCCCGACATCAGGGAACCAAGGTGATGGCTTTTTCGATCATTACCGACATGGGTCTGCCCGATGCCATCAAACCCTGTTCACTCGATGATGTTATCGGTGCGGCCAAAGCGGCCGAACCGAAACTTCGGGAGTTAATAGCAGGATGTGTTGAAAAAATGTAGTTTTGGAATTTTTGAATGCTGATTGATATGGAGAAAAGATGTCTTTTGATTTAACCTGGCTAAAAGATTATTTGGTACCGGTGACAACTTTGGTTGCATCAGTCATCATTGGTTTGGTACTTCAGCACTTGATTAATAATAGACTGTTCAAGGCGGCCCAAAAAACGAAATGGCGTGGGGATGATATTATTCTCGAAGGATTAAAAGGTAAGATTATTCTCTGGTCAGTAATAATCGGACTATATTCTGTTTTACCGATGTTGAATCTTGAGCCGGAGTATAATGCATTGGCTCGAAAAATCCTTTTGGTGCTGGTAATATTTTCGATCACGATGGTTGCCTCATCGGTTCTGGGCGGATTTATGCGGCTTTATTCCGATGATGGCAAATCGGGCGTCTTATCAACTTCAATTTTTTCGATAATCACAAGAATTGTAATTATCCTCATTGGCGTTATGATAATTCTGCAAACTCTCGATATCTCTATTACTCCGATGCTAACTGCTCTCGGTGTCGGTGGTTTGGCAGTAGCGCTCGCTCTGCAGGATACTCTTTCAAACTTGTTTTCCGGATTCCATTTGTTATTAACACGCAAAGTAAGAATTGGCGATTGGATCGAACTTGACTCCGGTCAAGCCGGAGAGGTGATTGATATCACTTGGCGTAATACGACTTTAAAACAAAGACGAAACAATATTATTATTATCCCCAACTCGACAGTTGCCTCCTCAATTACCACCAACTACAATCTCCCCAAACAAGAATTGGCGTTCCGGGTTGAATGCGGAGTAGCCTATGACAGCGATCTCGAACATGTTGAAAAAGTATCAATAGAAGTAGCCCAGGATGTTATGAAAAATGTCAGGGGTGCCGTACCGACCCACAAACCGTTTGTTCGTTTCTCCTCTTTTGGCGATTCAAGTATAGATTTTTATGTTAATCTTAGAGTCGAAGATTACCCTAAGCAGTTTCGGATCAGGCACGAATTTATAAAAAGACTCCATAAGAAATTCAACGAGGAGGGAATTGTCATTCCGTTCCCGATTCGAACTCTTGATATTCCCAAAGACAGCAAATTAATTATAAACAAAAGCGAGTAGAGGGAATCGGTTTTGTCTAAAGATATAACAGATGAGATGGTCCAGGGTCAGATCGATTTGGCACTGATGGAAGATATTGGACCGGGCGATATTACAACTTTAGCCTGTATCGCCAAAGAAACTGTCCCGGCCGAAATTATTGCCAAATCATCGGGCGTGCTGGCTGGCCTGTCGGTTGCCGCGGCTGTCTTTCAAAAACTCGATAAAAAGGTTACAATAATAACCAATAAAAATGATGGTGATTCCTTCTCGCCGGGTGACAAGATTCTGTCGATGAATGGAAACTCGCAAGCTATTCTGACCGGAGAAAGAACCGCCTTGAATTTTCTGGGACATCTCTCTGGCGTCGCCAGTCTCACCGCCAAATTTGTCGAGCAGGTCAAAGGAACCAAAGCCAAAATTCTCGACACCAGAAAAACTATTCCGGGAATGAGATTTCTTGATAAGTATGCAGTCACTTGCGGCGGTGGCGAAAATCACCGTTTTGGTCTTTATGATATGGTGCTGATAAAAGATAATCATATCACCGCTGCTGGTTCGATAACCAATGCTATAAAAAAGGTGAAAGAGTATGCAGCCCGTGATGATTTTCAGGATCGCTTTTATCTGACTTCTGATGAACTCGAAATCGAAGTTGAAATTGAAACTGTCGAACAACTGAAAGAAGCAATCAAAGCCGGTGCCGAAAGACTTTTGCTTGACAATCAATCAATCGAGCAACTTGCCGAACTGGTAAAAACGGCGCGGGAATTAAAAGAGAATATTTTGCTGGAAGCCTCGGGCAATGTAAATCTTGATAATGTCGCTGCGATTGCCAAAACCGGCGTTGATTTGATCTCAATCGGCAGTTTAACTCATTCGGCACCAACGTCGGATTTTTCATTAAATATCATAGAGAAATAATCTTTTCAAGACAATCAACCTGTTATCGTTGTTTTTGCTATAGATTTATATCTCGGATACTAAAATCTGGTCTACTAAATTGCTTTCAAACCCGTATTTATTAATGAAACTAAGGAGGATTGTGCCCAAAATGATAAATGTGAAAAATTTCACTTGATGATTTGAAGCGACATATTATATTAAATGGGTAAATTAAGTAGATTATTTTTTGAGGATATATGTATAGTCAGAAAGTTATAGAGCATTTCCAGTCCCCCCAGAATGTTGGTGAGATCAAAGATGCCGATGGAGTCGGCACCGTTGGTAATCCGTCTTGGGGGGATATTATGAAAATGTATATCAAAGTTGAAAACAATGTTATCGTTGATATAAAATTCCAGACTTTTGGGTGCGGGGCAGCTATTGCGACCAGCTCCATTACCACGGAAATGGCTAAAGGCAAAACAATCGAAGAAGCGATCAAGTTGACCCGTAACGATGTTGCCGATGCCCTTGGCGGTCTGCCGCCGATTAAGATGCACTGCTCAAATCTGGCTACCGACGCCCTCGCTGCGGCTATTGAAGATTATCGTGCCAAACAAAGTGGGAAATAAATCGGAATAAATATGTCCAAAAAAGCAGTTCTTTTAATATTTGCTTTGTTTTTATTTGTTGGTTGTATTCAAAAAATCGAACGTCCCTCCAGAATTGATCCTTCCCGATATTTTCCGTTAAATGTCGGCGACGAGTATATTTACAATGGCGAAGTTCGCAAAGTAGTGACATCTAATGATATTGAGCATCTGTTTACCAGAACTTTCCTTGACAGTACCGGCAATGTAATAAGACGGGAAGATGTTATTAAAACCGATGACGGCATTATGTTAAAAAGCCGGTTCTCTGTTTCCTCAAAAATTCCTATTATTAATTTTGATCCCCCTCTGCCGTATTCGCCACGGACAAGTCTAATAGGTGACACTTTGCTGTTAACTACGGTTGAAATCAGGGCAGATTCAATCAACAGTCACCTGCGGGCGCAGGTAAAATACGAAATAATGGCGATTGATACTGTTTGGACACCATCAGGAAATTTTCCTGATTGCATAAAAATAAAAATGATCTACCGCCTTCTTGATAAAGCCGAATCAAGCTTTATCGATGGTGAAACTATTCTCTGGTTTGCCCGGGATATCGGGATTGTGAAATATGAGTCACCGTTGGAAAGCGGAGAACTCCTGCAGGCGACTGTTGCAGGAAAATCTTACCCATAAATTATTATGCCGGAACTTCCTGAAGTTGAAACCGTTGTCAGGGGACTGCGAAAAGTAATTCTTGGCAAAACAATCGGCTCGGCAAATTGCCTCTCTCCCAAAATTAATCAAGATAATTATCCCGGCTGGCTCGATGATATACAGAGGAAGCAGATTATTTCTATCGGTCGGCGCGGCAAAAATATTCTGATAAACCTAAGCGGCAACAATACTCTTTGGGTGCATCTTAGAATGACCGGCCATTTTTTCTATCTGCCTAAAAAAAATCTGATTGAAAAACATGACCTGGTACTGTTGGAACTGAAAAATGATAAAAACAATCTTCGCTTCAATGATTACCGCCGTTTTGGACGGGTACGTCTTTTCCCAACCGATACCGTGATGCTTCAAAAAGGCCTGTGCAATCTTGGCCCGGAACCGCTTGAAATAGCAGTTAATGATTTTATTGATTTGTTTAACAAATCATCACGGATGATGAAACCGGCTCTGCTCGATCAAACATTTCTGGCTGGGCTGGGGAATATCTATGCCGATGAATCTCTTTATTCCACCCGAATTCATCCGCGCAAACAAACCAACCGTATCTCAAAAAAGAAGCTTACCGAACTTCACGCCGTCATTCAAAAGATGCTAAAAAAATCAATCAGTCTTATGGGAACCACCGTTGATTCATTTTCCGGAGTTAATCGTAAAACCGGGCAGTACCAAAACTATCTCCTCGCTTATGGACGTGAGGGAGAAAAATGTCAAAGATGCGACGGTACAATCAAGCGGGAAAAAATCGGCTCACGTTCGGCGCACTTCTGCCCACGCTGCCAGAGAATGTAATATTTTTGAATTTATTTTAGGTCAATTCCGATTGATCGGAATTGATACTTACTTCGAATACTTTCAAAAGCGATAGAAATACTGCCGTAATTAGCGGCCCAAGGACTATCCCCAAAAGTCCGAAAATGATAATACCGCCCATAATTGAAAAGAACAACAACAGTGTATGCATTTCAGTTTTTCCGGCAAAAAGATGCGGCCTCAGGAAATTATCGGTCTGACTGATAGCCAAGCCAACAACAATAATTATAATACCTTTAACGGCCGAGCCGCTCAAAAGCAAAATAATTCCGGCCGGGATATAGATCAACGATGGTCCCACCACTGGAATAAAGGCCAGAAAAGCCATGACAGATCCCCATAATACCGGTGATGAAATGCCGACAATGGCAAAAAGAATGCCGCCCAAAACACCTTGAATAAGAGCAATTACAAGACCGCCATACATTGTGCCTTCGATAACCTCTTTCATATGCGAGTACAAAATGCTGATCTGTTCACGTTTCAGCGGTGTGATTTTCTTCAACGATTCCACAATCTGATCACCATCACGGAAGAAGAAAAACATTGTAAATAACATCAGTAGAAAATAGAAAAAGGTTTTAGTGATATTGGCAATAACCGTTGTCGCCTGCGAGCCTATCGCTTTGGTTATGGTCGTGACTGCGTCTTTGATAATTGTTTCAAAGTCAACGTCGGCCAACTGCGGATAATCGGTCAATTTATTTTTTACCGCATCTAAAAACGGAATATTTAAGGTCAAATATTCTTTCAGATTTCCGCTTTTGTAGGTTTCATTGACAAGCTGAACCGCATTAGCCGCTTCGCCCGCCAGCGAGGCCAAAAGATAAATAGCCGGACCGATAATAATAATAAAAAGCAGAATACAGGCGACCAGCGAGGCTAACCAGGATTGTTTTATTCTGATACTTAGCCAGCCATACACCGGATAAAATACAATAACCAGTATCGCCGCCCAGGCAATCGGCGTAAAAAACGGCACCATCAACTGATAAAACATGTAGAAAAAGACAGCTACAATAAGAAAAAACAGCGCCGTGAGAATATATTCTTTTTTCATACCTTTTAAATTACCTCTCAACTCCAAGATTGGAAATTGCAATTATGGAATCAACAAATATTTAATTCTTTTTTTAGTTAAAAAATGAGAAATCTCAGCCAATAAAAAAGGCGGAAGTTTTATACTTCCGCCTTTTTTGCCAAAATCAAAAAATCTCTACATACAAACCGGCTCCGGTCCACCTTTATATTTGTAGCTTATTAAATATACAATATCCAGGATGTTTATTAATTGATCATTGTTAACATCAGCCGCTTCTAATTCGGGTGGCGGTGGACCACCTTTGTATTTGTAACTAATGAGAAAAACAATATCGAGAATATTAATGACATCATCGCCGTTGGTATCACCACAAACATATTGGCATAAGTCCCCGACTCCGTTTTCGTCGACATCAATTTGATCGGGATTATAAAGGTCCGGACAATTATCACAAATATCACCGACTCCGTCAGCGTCCCCGTCGGCCTGATCAATATTGGATATTTCAGGACAGTTATCAACGGGACATTGATTGGCTGTATAACCAGGATTGCCAAAACCGTCATCGTCGGTATCAGTGCAAGGGTCGCAGGCATCACCAATACCATCGGCATCAACATCAGACTGATTACTGTTTGCATCATCGGGACAGTTATCACAAAGATTGCCCACATTATCAGAATCATTGTCCGCCTGATCAGTATTATCTATGGCGGGACAATTATCGCAGGCATCACCAATACCGTCAACATCGCCATCGTCCTGATTATTGTTTGCATCATCGGGACAATTATCACACAGATTACCATAATTATCCTGATCATTATTGGCCTGATTGGTATTGCTTATATCTACGCAGTTATCACATACATCTCCAACATCATCGGTATCACCATCTGCCTGATCGTTGTTTGCATCATCGGGACAATTATCACAGAGATCACCATAGTTATCCTGATCATTATTGGCCTGATTCGTATTGCCTGTGGTAGGACAGTTATCACAGAGATCACCGACATTGTCGGTATCACCATCCGCCTGATCATTATTATCTATCTCAGGGCAATTATCGCAGGCATCGCCATAACTATCAGGATCAGAGTTTGTCTGATTAGTGTTACTGGTTGATGGGCAATTATCACAGACATCTCCCACATTATCTGAATCACCATCCGCCTGATCATTATTATCTATGGCGGGGCAATTATCGCAAACATCGCCAATACCATCATCGTCATTATCTAATTGATTGAGGTTGGAAACTGTCGGACAGTTATCGCACAGATTGCCAATTCCATCACCATCGGAATCAGCCTGATCTGTGTTGGATATGTCCGGACAATTATCACATACATCACCGACTCCATCGGTGTCCGCGTCGGCTTGGTTAATATTGGAAATATCAGGACAGTTGTCATTGGGACATTCATTGGCTGTAAAACCAGGATTGCCATAAGTATCATTATCGGTATCAGTGCAAGGGTCGCAGACATCACCAATACCATCGGCGTCGGCATCAGCCTGATTTGTATTTGCATCATCGGGGCAGTTATCACAAAGATTACCAACATTATCTGCATCACTGTCAGCCTGATCAGTATTACTTATAGCAGGGCAATTATCACAGACATCACCCACATTATCGGTATCACTATCAGCTTGATTTGTATTTGCATCATCAGGGCAATTATCACAGACATTTCCTACATTATCGGTATCGCTGTCGGCCTGATCAGTATTGCTCAAGGTTTCACAATTATCGCAGGCGTCACCAACACCGTCAACATCGCCATCGTCCTGACTATTATTAGCATCGTCGGGACAATTATCACATAGATTACCATAATTATCCTGATCATTATTAGCCTGATTTGTATTGCTTATATCTATGCAGTTATCACAGACATCTCCCACATCATCGGTATCACCGTCCGCCTGATCATTATTATCTATCTCAGGGCAATTATCGCAGGCGTCGCCATAACTATCAGGGTCAGAGTTTGTCTGATTAACATTACTGGTTGATGGGCAATTATCACAGACATCACCCACATTATCGGTATCACCATCCGCCTGATCACTATTATCTATCTCAGGGCAATTATCGCAGGCGTCGCCGTAACTATCAGGGTCAGAATTTGTTTGATTAGTATTACTGGTTGCTGGGCAATTATCACAGACATCTCCGACATTATCTGAATCACCATCCGCCTGATCATTATTATCGATATCGGGGCAATTATCGCAGAGATCGCCAATACCATCACCATCACTATCTGATTGATCGAAGTTGGAAACAGTTGGACAGTTATCACATACGTTTCCAACATCATCGCCATCAGAATCTTGCTGATTCGTGTTGGCGGTAAGGCGGCAATTATCTGTGGCGTTCGCAATTCCGTCACAATCAGTGTCACCCACACAAGATGTTGTATACCAGCAATAAGGGCCGGCAAACTCAACATGATACTGTTCCCAGAAAATCCAGTCCCAGGTATCATCATATCCGGCCGGATAATCCAGCGAATCAATACAGAATATTCCCTCCTGATCAATATTCATATTAAATCTGATATAGGCCTGATTTGGCAAAGCTACTGATATGCAGCCGGAACCGGCCAGATTAAAATTAATCGAATCAGGAAGAAGACCATCATTCCAGCCAAATTCTGCTATTTCCCGAACATAGTTAAACATTGTTGTATAGCCATTAAGATACTCAATACTATTTGAACTGCCCTCCCCGCCAACATCAACATGAGTAACATCGGTGATTGATTCATCGGGACTGTAAAAAATAAACGAAAAACCGCCCCCACACCAATCTTCAGCAGGATCAATTTCGTTATCAATATAGATATCAATATTGAAATCCGTTGATATTTCAATATCCCCATCGATTGCCTGCGGGCAATCGGCAGATATAGTGAAATTTGTTTGGGCGGATGTTATCCCAAAGGAAAACACAAAAAACACCGCCAACAAGGTCAAAACTCTACTATGGCGCATAGCGACCTCCGGTTAAATATTTATAAAATTTATTTACTTTCAGTTTATTAATACAAATTGGTCAACCCAAAGTGATTATCAGGGCGATTAAAATGTGGAAAACCAATTGAAAGATTAGGATTTATTTAATATGGGACTTGTTTGGCGTATATAATTCGCTTGCGTCACTTTCATCCGCGCTAGAATAGTAAGTATCCTCCGATTATGAAAAGACCTATCTTTCATTAATAAATATACGCCGATATGGAATTCTTGTCAATCTTTTTATTCCTAATTCCTATAACATCATGTACCAAATAGGCATCTCTTTCCCAATTGACAATTGAATAAATTGATATATATTTATTATAGTATGGAATATATCTTTATAATTAAGTCCTGTTACAGCAGGATGTCGGTTGTCGCTTTGACTAATGTGTCATCTTATCAGCCGAAAAGTTCATCCGGCTTGCAGGATGAATAGATTTTAGATTCGCATATATTTAATTAAACCCGTTAAAATTTAAGGCTTTAATATAAAGCAAAAAATATTTGGAGGCAGTTATGACTATCAAATTAAGCGGTGCCGATTTAACCATTGAAAAATTGGTTAAGGTTGCCAGAGATAATGAAAAAGTGGAGCTTCATCCCAAAGCTATCGAGCGGATCAAGAAATGCCGCAAAATGCTGGAAGACAAAATCGAAGCCGGTGAGATCATGTATGGCGTCAATACCGGCATTGGTGAATTCTCCGAGCTTGTTCTCAATGACGATCAGGTCAAAGATTTTCAGAAATATCTGATTTATAATCATTCGGCCGGCATTGGTGACCCGGCCCCGATAGAATATGTCCGCGGCGCGATGGCCGGAAGAATCAATGTCCATGCTCATGGTCAATCGGGTGTCCGCCTGGAGATTACTCAGACCTTGGTTGATATGCTAAACAAAGGCGTGACCCCCTTTGTTTGCCAGAAAGGTTCGGTCGGTGCTTGCGGTGATCTGGCCCCGATGGCTCAGGTTGCTCTCCTGATGATGGGCGAGGGCAAAGCCTACTATAAAGGCGAGCTTCTTCCCGGCAAAGAGGCGATGGCCAAAGCCGGAATTCCGATCCCCGGTTTAAAAGCAAGAGACGGCCTCGCTACTATCAACGGCTCCAATGTTCTAACCGCCATGAGCGCTATTTTGTTGTATGATGCCGAAAGATGGCTCAAACAGGCCGAGATCGCAACCGCCATGTCACTCGAAGCGCTCAAAGCAAATATGAAACCTTACAGCGCAAAACTCCATGAAGCGCGCGGTTTCACTGGCGCAATCAGAACCGCCAAAACCATTGCCGATCTTGTCGCCGGAGGTGATCTGGCCGAAAATAAGATTAAATGCAAAATACAGGATGCCTACTCAATGCGCTCGACCCCACAGGTCATTGGTGCCGCCTTTGATGCCCTCAATTACGCCCGCTCTCAGGTGGAGATTGAACTCAATGGCGTCGGTGATAATCCGGTCTTTTTCCCCGATGATAACCTGCAGATCTCAGGCGCAAATTTCCAGGGAACACCGGTCGCTTTGCCGAGGGATATGGTCGGCATTGCTATCACCATGGTCAGCGTCATGTCCGAACGGCGAATGAACCGCCTGAACAATCCTGCTTTGTCGGTTGGTCTGCCGGCCTTTTTGACCAAAGGAGCCGGGATGTTTTCCGGTTTGATGCTTTCGCAATATACCGCCGATTCGTTGATTGTTGAGCAACGGATTCTATCGGCACCAGCCTCGATTCAATCGATACCGGCTGCCGCCGATCAGGAAGATTTTGTCTCGATGGGCATGAACACCGCCATCAAAAATTTCCAGATTTATGACAACGCCTGTGGAGTTTTGGGAATAGAATTTATGGCCGCGGCGCAGGCGCTTGATTTCCGTGATTACAAATTTGGTCTTGGTGTCACCAAAGCCCATGAGGTTATCCGCCGCCATGTTGAATTTCTTGATATTGACCGACCGCTTTATGAGGACCACACTAATATGCAAAAATTGGTCAGATCGTGCGAAATTCTGGAGGAAGTCGAAAAAGCTATCGGCCCGCTTGAGTAAAGTTTATTGAACGTTTATTTGGTAGGATAGACATTCCTGTCTGTCCAAAATAGCACCCGACATTGTGCGCGGCAGACACTTGTCTGCCGTGTAAGAATCACCAAATAGCGAAGAAATTATATGCCCACAAATTTGTAACCTTATTCTCAAAATTACGTCTATTTATATAGATAATTATTTTTCCTAAGGAAAGGATGTCTGTATGAGGACAATTAAATTTCTGATTTCACTGATTTTGCTTCTTGCCGTTTCCACTTTCGCCGATTATGAGGATACCAAAATTCTCAGTCTTTCGGCCGATGGTATCGAACAGTTTGAAATCGATTGCAGCGCCGGTTATTTGCAAATTAGGGGAGTCGAGGGCCTTGCCACTATTGAAGTTGAGGCTGAAATTTATATTGAGGGGATGAAAAAATCCAAAGCGCAAGATTTTATCGAAGACAATTTGAATCTGTCGCTTCGGGAAAGAGGCAAAACAGCCCGATTAATCAGTAACTTTGACAATTCCGGTTTTTCATTCGGTCTCTTTACAGGTTTTAGATCAGCAGGAATAAATCTGACCATCAAGGTGCCCAAAAATCTGCTTATTGATATTAAAGATGGTTCCGGCGACATCATGATCGAGGATATCGAAAACGAAATAGATATAAACGATGGTTCCGGTGACATTGAAATTGAAAATATTATAGGACGGCTGGATATTTCGGACGGATCCGGAGATCTAAGACTGACCGATATCGAAGGTGACATTCGTCTTGAGGATGGTTCCGGGGAAATTACTTTTGATAATATCAAAGGTAATATCGATATCGACGATGGCTCAGGCGATATTGAATTTGAGCAGATTATCGGTTCGATTGAACTTGATGACGGCTCTGGTGAAATTGATGCCAACGAGATTGAGGGAGATTTCTTTATTGATGATGGTTCCGGCAATATTGATATAAGAGCCGTTACCGGTGATGTGGAAATTGACGATGGTTCCGGAGATATAGAAGTGGCCAAAATCGGCGGGACAGTGATTGTCGATGATGGTTCCGGGAGCATTCGGATTGACGATGTCAGAGGTGATGTTGAGATTATCGACGATGATTCAGGACGTTGCCGCATTACCAATGTTGATGGCCGCGTCAAAGACTAAAATATTATGTGCGCGGCAGATAGCCAAAAAAATCCACATCTGCCCGGATGTATTGTTGATGATTGCGTTAGATTAAATTAGCCCGCTTCTTATTTTACCATAAAGGCGGGAGCTTCGGCTCCCGCCTATTTTAATGCCATAACCAACTAAGCTTATCAAAAATTATACAGTGATTTGGTGGGGAAAGTGAATTATTACTTCACTTATTTTTGTCGAAACAACTTATCTGATTGAGATAAAGACAATATCTCATATCGATCAACTTCTATATCATCAGGAAGCTTATCCCTGAGAACAGGTAATATGTACTGGCAATTAACTTCAGCAACTATTTCGGTAAGAAGGCTATTGATTTGATTGCCGTGAATATTTTCAAACTGATCCTGAAGAATAAAATGCAAACATTTAATATCATATGCATCAGCAAATTGAATATAGGCCAGATCAAAAGCCGCAATCTGACCCTTTTTCTTGCCCGTACCAAGGTTTCCGCTTAGGCTACTTATCCTGAGTTGATATCCTCTATCCTCCTTATCTGCACTAAGAACAAATTGTTCTCCATAAAGTTTATTCGACATCTCAGAAAAATATTTGTTAAACTCCGCAACTCTTTTTTGTATTATGCCATCTTTGGATGCAATTCCGGCATTGATTTCATTCAATTCTGTACTAATTTCATCCAATCGAGCTTCCGAATATTTCCACAATCTTCTTTGTTCTTCAATAGTACCCTTCTTCTCATGAGCCTTGCTTATGTCAGCGATAATTCCTTGTAGTTCATCTACAACGCCTAATTTGTTAAGCTCCCTAGCAAGTTTCTTCTCTTGTGCCAAAAGCTCTGAAACTTTCCTTTTTGTGGCCGCAAGTTCTGACTCAAGAGTCGGGATTTCATTTGTAATATATTCCATTTTCATTTTTATCATTAGATTGTGAAACTTTATTGTATCTTCAAATGACTTTTGAAGTTCAGGAATTAAAAATTTGGCTTCCTTATACATTGCCATAATTTGTTGGCCCTTAACCGAACTTACTTCATTTTCGAGTTCTGTCTTGCTCGCTGCTATTAAGTCTCTACGAAGTTCCATGCTGCTCAAAGATGTAGACAGTTTGTTAATTTGAAATTTTATCCGGTTAAGTTTTTCAAAATCTTGCTCGTATTTCTTATTAACACAAAAACTATTTTTTTTCTCCGTTAAATCATCGATGGTTCTTTTCACAACGATTAATGATTGCTCCAATTGAGAAAGTGTCACCTCTCGTTTTAGTCTATTAAGAAGATTATTTTCTATCGTTTGATCTCGAAGAAGCTGTTGTTTTCGCGCACTAGTATCTAATTCGATACCAAGCCAAAATAAATAAAGTGATTCATATTCTTCAACTGTTGTGAATGGATTCAGTACCTTCACTGCAAAAGCAATCCTATTATTTTCATCTCTAATATTCTTTGCTATTATTTGTTTCAGTTTTGGTTTCTCATGAGTTGATGCGAAAATGAGTTCTTTAAGATTATTTTGAAACTCACTTACTTTCTGCTTTTCACCATTGATTTCAAGTATTTTGTCCTTTTGACTGAGGAAATTCCTTCTTATTTCAATCTCACGCGATCTTGGCGACTCCAAATCATCCTTTAACGTCATGGAGATTATGATATTATTATTCTTAAGGAACCGCTCTATTTGAGTATTGGTTTTTTCCTTAAACTCGGGATCCTTATATATGTTCTTACCGTCACCACCAAAGCAATAGTAGATAAGCCTCAACACTGTTGTTTTGCCTACATTGTTCCCAGACTCCCTTCTGTCGATAGTTTTGGTTTCATCGATGATAAGATTAAGGCCTTTGTGAAATTGAATATCCCTTATTAGTTCAAGTCCATTACTAATTGTTAGTTTTTTTAGAAACATTTTACTATACGTCCTTTGTCATTAGTAACCGCACCAAGAAGAAATAGCCAGTCGAGAGTAAGAATAAACGCATTCATAGAGATGGTCTTATGTTTATTCATTTGCTCAAATACATCAAACACATTAATGGGCCCGTCAGGTGAGTATTTCAGGACTTCAAGAAGTAAAGCGCCCAAGTGGTAAATTTGTCTCTCAGGCTTAATGTCTTTTCCTATTATCATACCGACGGAGGCTCTTCTAGTATCTTACACCGCATGAAAGCATCAACCATTATAACGGTTACGCCAAACGAAATATCGTCTGATGAATTATTATTACTTTTTTCAGCCATGATTAATAACTTTTCCTGAACATCTTCAATAATATTGTCAGCATTATCCCTAATTATTTGCATGGGATTTTCATGGTTCTCGATATACTTCCCCTTTGTTTCAATATATATACGCTCTATGTTGCGCAATAGATTTGCCTTTTTGAACGATCCTTGTTCTTCCAGTGTCTGATACAAAGAATTGACTTTTGTATAGAATACTTTGTAGTCATCAATTAGCGCCTTATTTCGCTTTATGTCGTTATGGTTGATTTTCGCATTTATATCGAATGCTACCATACCAGTTGATGGGCTTATCTCTTCAGAATCAAACTCAATTTCTGAAATAGCGGTGATTACAGTATTTAACAATAACGGGTGTTCATTGAAGAAACTGTAAGTTATTGTCGATTCGTGTTGCTTTTTCCAATCTTTAAGAACCTTAACAGGATATTTGGTTTCGTTATCTTTATTGTCAAACATTCTATGGCATTCGTCGCAAAGCAAAATAAGATTGTCAAAATGTCTTCGTTGATCATCATCCATATTAGGATTCCATCTCAAGCCATCCGCGGAAGCGGCTTCAATATGGCAAATCTTGCTGATAATAGTTTTGCCATCTCTTGCTATTAAGGGCCGATTACAATCGGGTGCCGCACACTGATTGCCTGAAAGGGTGTGAAGCCTTTTAATTGTAGAAGGTTTATATTGTCTTGCTTTAGATTCTGAAGCCATGCAATTTTAATCCTATAGATTGCCGATTTCAGATAAATTAATCTTTATATACCGAACACTAATCAATATCTATTGACGGCAATTTACCCTATCAAATAGCCAATGTCAATAAGAACAATGGTCATGCAGCAAAAATGTGATATTGTAAGCCAAATGGGCTGCGAAAATTCTATTATTTTCCCTACCAAACCAATGTTGATTCTATCCGCACCTATCTGTATATGACCGATTATGAAAATACAGGAAATTATCGACGAGGTTCAACCGATTAGCCAAAAAACTTTTTATAGGCAAAACGAACCCATTTTCGTTGTAATTATATGAGAGTGTTTAGGCCGGGTGGCCCACAATTTATTGTGGGTTTCTAAACAATTTCTCCACCAAACCAATGTTGATTCTATCCGCACCATTTCGTATATGAGTGATTATACGAATATTAGAATTGCATTTTCGCTATCAACTTGATAGTCAAATGTCAAAAAAAACGGAACGAACCCATTTTTGTGATTCTGTCAGGAATCGGTTCCAAATGCTACGGAAAATGCGAAAAAACATAAAAACGGAAAAGCGCCTGTCCTTCGAAGGAGGGAACCCATTTTGCTGTAACGAATAGTGGTGAAACCACTTATATCGGATTTTTGTCCTCATAAAAGCCTCTCGGTACAAAATTTTGTAGTAAATTTGTCGAAACCCTGCGGGATTTCGACCTACGGGAATTGTCAGGAGCGCAGGGCTCCTGACCTACTGGAAAATAAAAATATGACGAAACACCCGTCCGCCGTAGGAGGAAAGCCATTTTGCTGGATCGCTTGAAAGTAGATAACTTACAAAGAAAAATTGGCAAATTTAATACTCAGGGAACCATCTGGCTTGGATAATTGTTTAACAACAAAAGACCTTAAAAAATTGTTTTTGTTGACTTCGGAGCCAATAAATTACTTTCTTTTGAAAGTATCGGGGAAATTAAATGGAAATTAATATCTTATACCCAAAAGGCAAGTCCGGAAACCTCAAGACAGCTACTTTTGTCAAAAAAGCGGTGCAGAATCTTGGTATCAGTGCCAGAATTACGGAGCAGAAGACAGGGACGTCTGTTCCCCGTATTGTTGTTGACGGTTTTGATCTGATGACCGGTTTTGAACCCGAAAAAAACGGCACAATCGAATTGTCATACGAAGTAATTGAAAAAGCTTTGGAACGTTCCGCCTGGACCAACTATTAATCGATTTTGATACACCGCTTTATTTTTGCGATTGTACCTAAAGAAAAATATTGTCTTTGGTTTTAATCGTCGATCTTGAATTTTATGTCAGATTTTTCTTCATATCTGATTTCGTCAACCGCTTCTTCGCGATTAACTCCGGCATAAAGTCTATCAGGTGCATTAAATATAATGCCTTCAACTTCACCTATATTTTTATAAGCATGCACCACCCCGGGCGGAATGATTATTTTCACAACCGCATTTTCTTCGGTTTCAAAAGAGAAAAAATCGCCATACGTTTCTGATTCCGGACGATTGTCCCATAAGTACATTTTAAACTTAGACAAACCAAAAAAACAGATATAGTCGGTTTGGAACCGATGTTCATGCGGCCCGCGTGCCACTCCCGGTTTGGTCATCGAGAGATAACTCATCACCGGATATTTTCCGTCTTTGATCTCATCCTGACGGAAAAACTCACAGAGCCAGCCCCGCTCATCAGAAAACTTTTGAGGTTCTCTGATCTCGACATCCTTTATGTTACATTTAATCTGTATCAATCTTCCTTATGCACCATCAAAAATTCTCTAATCGCCTCTTTATAGCTGCGCATCTCCGAAAGTCCCAACTCGTTTAATCGCTTATTTTCAAGATCGGTTCTTTCGGGACGTTTCGCTTTCATCGGGACATCTGATCTTTTAACCAAATTCATCTCTATATCCCAGGAAAGCTCCTCAAAAATATTTTCAGACAGTTTATATTTTGAAGCCTGTCCAATTGAGGCGGCATGAATAATTCCGGTAAGCTTTTTTTCTATGATAACTTTTGTCTGATCGGCAATATCAACTGTCCAGGTTGGACAACTGAACTGATCCCCGACAACTTTTAGAACTTCGTAAGGTTCATTTTTAAGTTTAGCTCGATGTTGCGTCAATGCGGAGTGAATCACGCTGGTGACAAAACAATCTTTGGCGGTTCCATACAGCCATGAGATTCGCATAATAGCGGCATTGTCAAGAATATCGAGAACATGCTGTTCACCTTCAAGTTTGCTGCGGCCATAGTTGTTTATCGGATTCGGCTTATCATCCTCGGTATAGGCCGAACCTTTGGTTCCGTCAAAAACATAATCGGTGGAATAAAAAATCATTTTTGCACCGATATTTTTGCAGACGGTCGCGATATTTTTTGTGCCGATAGCATTTACGGCAAAAGCTTTCTCTTTTTGTTCCTCGCACCCGTCAACATCAGCCCAGGCGGCAGCGTGAAGAACCACCTCCGGTTTCATGCGATCCAAGAAAGAGGCGGTCTCATCATAATTCTGTATGTCAAAATTGGCCGTTGCGACTCCCATCGCCCGGTAATCCTGTTTTAAAACAGCCATTAAATCGACGCCCAAAAGTCCGGTTGCCCCGGTTATCAATATTTTATCGTTCACCATCTACCTCTTTTATAATCTCAAGGAGATACTCCTTGTATGAATTATTTGCCATCTCATCGGCCAGTTTTGTAATTTGTGTTCTATCAATAAATTTCATTCGATAGGCGATTTCCTCAAGGCAGGCAACTTTTAATCCCTGACGCTTTTCAATCGTCGCGATAAAATTACTGGCCGCCAGCATACTTTCGGATGTCCCGGTGTCGAGCCAGGCCAAACCTCGCCCAAGTTTGACTACTTGAAGTTTGTTTTTTTCCAAATATTTCCTATTAACATCGCTGATCTCATACTCACCCCGTTTTGACAGTTTCAATTCCCGGGCGAATTTGGGGGCCTCGCTGTCAAACATATATAATCCAGTTACCACATAGTTTGATTTGGGAACATCCGGTTTTTCTTCGATAGAGATAGCATGACCCTTATTATCAAATTCTAGGACTCCATACCGTTTGGGGTCATTGATATAATAACTGAAAATTCTGGCACCGTTTTTAAAATTATAAGATTTCTTTAGAAATCGATAATCACCATAGAAAATATTATCACCCAAAATTAACGTAACATTGCCGTCACCTATAAAATCTTCGCCAATAATCAGTGCCTGCGCGATACCTTCCGGCTTTTCCTGTACCGCATAACTGATAGTTAATCCCAACCTGGATCCATCGCCAAAGAGACTTTTAAACTGCGGTAGATCTTTTGGAGTTGATATCAGCAAAATTTCTTTGATACCGATAAGCATCAAGGTTGACAGCGGATAATATATCATCGGTTTATCATAAATCGGCAAAAGCTGCTTGCTGATGATCTGCGTAATCGGAAAAAGCCGACTGCCATTTCCTCCGGCCAGAATAATACCTTTCATCGTTGCACCATAATAAATAGCAGGCCTTTAGCGATTTGTATAGGTCTCTTCATAATATTTAAGATAGCGGCCGTTAATACAGCTTTCCATCCATTCCAGATTGTTAAGATACCATTTGACCGTTTTTACTAAGGCATCGTCGAAACTATATTCTGTTTGCCAGCCTAATTGAGTCTCGATAAAACTCGGGTCAATTGCATACCGCCGGTCATGTCCGGGACGATCCTTAACAAACGCAATCAATTTTTCCCGCGGTTCGCCCGGTTCGTCGCTATGAGTATCATCGATAATACGGCAGATTCTTTTTACCAAATCAATATTTTTGATTTCATTACGGCCGCCGATATTATAAGTTTTACCAGATAACCCGTTATGAAAGGCGAGATCAATCGCGCGGCAATTATCTTCCACATAAAGCCAATCGCGAATATTTAACCCGTCTCCGTACACCGGAATCGGTTTCCCGGCCAAAGCGTTCCTTATCACCAGCGGAATTAGTTTTTCCGGAAATTGGAATGGCCCAAAACAGTTAGCGCTATTAGTGACGATGCTATTTAAGCCATAAGTTTTATTGTAGGCTCTAATCAGATAATCGGCTCCCGCTTTGGTGGCAGAATAAGGAGAATTTGGTCGATATGGCGATTCCTCGGTGAACTTTCCGGGTCCATCAAGAGTTCCGAAAACTTCATCGGTGGAGACATTATGAAATCGGAGGCATCGCCTCTTTTCCATTTTTGTTCGGACTAATTCCAATAAGTTGAAAGTGCCACAAATATTAGTAGCAACAAACTTGGCTGGATTGGAAATTGATTGATCAACATGGGTTTCGGCGGCGAGATGAATAATATCGGTGATATCATATTTATTAATGCAGTTTTCAACCGCGTTATAATCACAGATATCTATTTTTTCAAAACGGTAATTTTGGTCGCTTTCGATTGATTTAAGTGATAAAAGATTACCCGCATAAGTCAAACAGTCAATATTAACAAAAAGATATTGAGAATATTTAGGGACCATATACAAAAGCAGATTGGCGCCGATAAATCCGGCCCCGCCGGTTACCGCGATTCTTTTTTCAAATTTGTTAAAATCGTCTTTTATCATTTTATTATCCAATAAATCTGGCCTAATATAAGATAATAACAGGTCTGGCGGGACAAGTCAATATCTGTTGCGAACAGATTGAACGATAATAATTTAATAATAATGCGCTAATTTGGGATAATCAGTCTGAGGCTTGTTCTGAAACTGATGGATCTGCCGGAATTCTATTTTTTCTTTTGAGCAGAAGTCGATTAACCGCCGGAAAAGCTTTTGCAAGATCATCACTCAGCGTTCCAAAAGAATCCTGGGTTGATTGATCGCTTACTCTTTTGAAGGCATCGGAGATAATAACAAAACCAAATGACAATATAAATGCGACCATACCTGATAAAATTATAATAAGTGATCGTTTGGGACCGCTTTTTAAAGTCGGCAGGGATGGTTGGTCAAGGACGCGAACAATCGGAACATCTTTCTGGACTGTCAGCCTGGCCATTTCATATTGTTCGCGTAGCAGCAGATATGTCTGGGAATTGATTTCGATATCCCGTTTATGGCGGCCGAGTTGCATCAATATTTCCGGGTCATTGCTGCCATACCAATCCCGATTCGCTTTTTGAAACTCCTCGAGCGCTTTTTCTGATTCGGCCAGTATTTCGGCGCGGTCATTTAATTCACGTTCGAGATAAAGCTCACTTTCTTTAGCGTTGGAGCGGCGTATATTAAGGTTATAGTTTTCCAGTTCGGCCAATGTCTGGGTCAGTATTTGCTGTGAAAATTTTGGATACTCGGTGGTTATTGAAATATAAATTATGCCGGTTTCATTATCGGTGTTTACTTTTGTAATTTCGTCGAGAGCATCGCGAAGTCTTTCCGGTTTATCCTGATCAAAATATTCTTTCAACGTTATTTTTTCCGGACCATCTCCAAAATCGACCGTATATTGCTGCGTTATAATCGCGTCACGGACCTGATTGGAAATTAATACTTCAGGGAAAAGAGCCGATGAATTTTCATCCATATCCATACCGGAGCCACTAAAGCCGGCCAGCATTTTTAGAGCCGAAATATTGTCTTGCTTACCGGTAGGAAGAATTGAGGCATCGGAGCGGTATTGATTTGGTATTATCAAAACAATAATCAGGGACAGAATCATCACGCTGCCAACAATACCGGCGACCCAGCGGATATTTTTTACCAGGACGCGGCTGATATAAATCAACCCATTAATTATTTCATACTGATCAGAATTGTTATTTCTGTTATCCATACTATGTTTGAAACAGGTTTCTTTTTCTTTTCAAAATTACATTAATATAATTTAGTAAAATATGGCCTAAAGACCAGCATTATTTTTTCTGACTAATCAGAACCTTATTCGATAGATGCTTTTTTTTTGGCTTTCTCAGCGCTTGGATTCTCCGCTTTTCCGACTTCTCTGTCTTTTCTTAATCTGTACAAATCGTCAGGAGGAGAATTCTTCCGGCTCTTATTTTTGAAATAGTTTTCATATTTATCGTCAACATACGATTTAAATTCGGATCGGAATCTATCAGCAGAAAATCTCAGAGCGTTCGCGCGAATCTCTTCAGGATCAAACTGATGTCTTATACTTTCAAAGCGCTCAACGATATCGACAATATCAGAAACAGTACGCTCATAAAAAAATATGCCGCTTTTACCTTCAACCACCGTTTCAAGTGCTCCACCGCGACCATAGGCAATAACCGGCGTTCCGCAAGCCTGAGCTTCAACCGGGACAATTCCAAAATCTTCCTCAGCGGCATAAATCAATGCTTTTGCCTGCTGCATATATTTTTTCAGTTCTGCACATGGCTGATAACCTAAAATAGAAACATTTGATCCCGCATTTTTTTTCACTCTGGCCATATCGGGACCATCACCTATCACCACCAGTTTTTTATCAGGCATTTTTGAAAATGCTTCAACCACCAAACGGGTATTTTTGTAAGGTACCATCCGGCTAGCCATCAAATAAAAATCTTCCTTATCAGTGTAAAGTGAATAGCATTCGGTATCAACCGGAGGGAAAATAACGGTTGAATTGCGCCGATAGGTCTTCTTGATACGGCTTGCAATATAATCTGAGATAGCAATAAACTCGTCGACACCATTGGCGGTTCGACAATCCCACATTCTTATTTTATGCAAAATATATTTTGCGATCCAGCCTCTGAGACCTTTGGTCAAACCTGCTTCCTGCAAATAGTGATGAGTCAAATCCCAGGCATATCTTATTGGTGAGTAGCACATGCATATATGAAGTTGATTGGGACCGGTAATAACTCCTTTGGCTACCGCATGATTGCTGGATATAATAAGGTCATATTCAGACATATCAAACTGCTCAATAGCAAGAGGCATAAATGGTAGAAAACTGCGATATTTTGTTTTGGCAAACGGGAATTTTTGTAAAAATGATGTCTTGACCGTTTTATTCTGGATAAAATCTCTTTTGCCCGCAGGAATAAAATCAAGCAGCGAATACAGATCTGCATCAGGATAGAGCTTGATAATCTCTTCCAGGACCCGCTCGGCACCAGAATATGTAATTAGCCAGTCATGTACTATCGCCGTTTTCATAAAATCACAAAATCCCCACTAAATCATTATTATTCAGGTAATAAATGGCTCAATTGAATAAGGTCAAGCCCAAATCGTAGATTATTTTAATTTCACTGTTTTGTGATAATAGCTTTTTCGACATTAAAGAGAAATATTTTGGCTGTTTTTTCCCAATTAAAAAGCTTGATCCGCTCATATCCTTTTGAGATAAGCTCAGCTTGTAATTGTTTGTCTTCCAAAATTGTATAAATTTTCTCCGCTATATCACTGACATCATAAGGATTACAATATAAGGCGGCATCACCGCAGATCTCCGGGAGCGAGGCGGCGTTGGAGACAACACAGGGGCATCCGCAGGCCATCGCCTCCAGGGGAGGTAATCCAAAACCTTCGTAAAGCGACGGCAACACCAGAGCAGCGGCATTTTCATACTGATTTCTAAGTTCATCATCATCAACCCAGCCGGTAAATTTAATCGATTCGGACCATGATGATTCTGAAATTTCCTTTTTTAATTCCGGCATACCGGTAATAAAATTATTTTCCTCACCAACAATCCGCAGCGGAATATTTATTTTATTTTGCAGATGCAGTTGCTTGTAGGCATCAATAAGTTTTTTGAGATTTTTATGAGGTTTGACATTGCCGACATAAAGGAGATATTTTTTCTTTTGACCATTAGTTTCGGCCGGTTTTATTTCATGTCCCCCGAACCCGAGATAAGCGACCCTGACCTTATCGAGACATGGCAATCGGTACTTACGCATTTCGCTATATGTAAATTCGGAATCGGTCATTACTATTATTGATTTTTTCAGAGCCTGGCGAAACATGAAGCGGGCATACAAATATTGAAAAATTGTTCTTTGTTTATTCTCATCTGACAGGTGAAATATATCATGGATAATACAAATCATTTTGCCCGAATAAAAAACCGGGATATTATAATGCGGCGAGATAAACAGATTGTTTGGCGGGATAATACCGGGCAATTTTAGCTGTTCTTTGATACTGTATATAGGAATGTTACAATCAATTATATCGACATTCTTTTTATCGGCCCAACCTGTTTTTTGCAGCTTCTCTTTATCTCCTAATATTATAAATTTGATATCGGGACGTTTGTCGATAATTATCGGAATCAGATTTTTAAGATATGTACCTATGCCTGAAGCATAGTACATTCTTGCATCAATTACCAGCCGCATAACTTTGTTTTTCTTTTTTTATCAGGTAGAAGTAACTTACAAATGGGAATACCCAGATGACCCAGTAAACATAAAACAGCAAATTATTAAAATTGCAAATCACTAATGAAACAAACAGATATACCAGAAAAACCCGTTTATAAAAAGCCAGATGCAGTGAATCAACCGGACGGATCTATCTGAATAGTTTGACAAATAAAGTCATTACCGCCAAACATAAAGGCAGACCGAGAGTACCGACAAGCGTTAAAATCGAGGAATCAATTGTCGAAA
>DAOUVS010000137.1 GCA_030667525.1 Candidatus Zixiibacteriota bacterium
ATCAACCAAGGATTTGGCCTGTTTCTCAACATTGCCTCTTTCACTTTTAAAAACTTCGGCTAATTTGGTCACAACGGTTCCAAAACCGGGGCGACCGTAGGCATCAACCGGTGGAAAATAGGTCCCGGCATAAAACGGCTTCAGATCCGGAGTCAAAAAAACCGACATCGGCCAACCACCCGAGCCATTGATAGCCATTGTCGCAGCCATATAAATCTGATCCAGATCGGGACGCTGCTCACGGTCAACTTTGATCGATATAAAATTATCGTTAAGAAGTTTTGCAATAACTTCATTCTCAAACGATTCTTTTTCCATTACATGACACCAATGACAGTCGGCGTATCCAATTGACAAAAATATCGGTTTATCTTTGGTCTTTGCCAATTCCAGTGCCTCATCGCTCCATGGATACCAGTTGACCGGATTACGAGCATGCTGTAAAAGATAAGGTGAGCTTTCATTTATTAAATGATTTGTAAATGTTGATTCATTCTTGGTTTTGGTTTCATTTGTCATAATTGAGGTTTTCTCCGAATCATTGGAGTTACAGGATATTGGTATCAAAAACAGTAGAGCGCATAAATATAGATTTATTACTTTTGATCGACCCGGCATATTTTTGCTCCAAGAATTAAGATAAAATAGGGCGGGGATTTTCCCCGCCCCATCTTCACTTAAAATTATGTGAAAGTATCTTTAACTTATTTCACTGCATTAATTACGAACTGAAATTTATTTTAGTTTGACCAAATAAAACAGGATCGGCGCATATCTCTGTATCCTCTTGTCCAGCAGTAAATTAAAAAATATTGTCAAAGAAAAGCGTAAAAACTTATAAAATTATTTCATTCTCGGGAACTTATCTTCAATTTATATGTTCTCAGTAATAGTAATTGTTATTATTAATTGGAGTTGAAAATGTTGGAACAAAAAGTAAATAGAAATTCGCACCAAAGAGAAGTAATCTTGGAAGAGCTTCGTAAGGTGAAATTGCATCCAACGGCAACAACTCTGTATAAATTGGTTTGCAAAAGATTACCTAAGATAAGTTTGGGCACTATTTACCGGAATCTCGATCTGCTTTCAAAAAGAGGTGTCATTCAGAAATTGGAAGTGAACGGGTCAACCGCTCGTTATGATGGAAATACCGACAGGCATTATCATATTTGCTGTACAAATTGCGGCCGAATTGATGATATATATCATTTATCCAAAGAACTAATTAATATTGACTCAACTAAAATTGAGGGATATGTTGTGGAAGGATGCCACATGAATTTTTATGGTATCTGCTCTGACTGCAGAGAAAATCAATAATAGAATAAATCTTAAACTGAAACTAATGGGAAAACTGGAGGTAAGGCAAATGTCTACCAAAGAAACACAAGAAAAAATTATCAACAATATGCACCGCTGGCAGAAAATTGAAAATGCGTCAGTCGCATCAACCGGTGAGGTTATTAATAAGACCAATAATCCGCTTATCCGACTCGTGATGGAAATTATCCAGCGCGATTCACAGATGCATTTTCGGATTCAGGAAATGATTGCCAATAGCCTGGAATCAAGTACAATTTCTCTCAGCCCGGATGAGTTGGCCGAAGTCTGGGATTTGATTGAAAAACATATTAAACTTGAAGAAAAAACAATCGAACTGGCCAATGAGGCCAAAGATGCCTTGAAAGGCAAGAAAATGGTTGTGCAGGAATATCTTATCGACTATCTGTTGATCGACGAGGAGAAACATAATAAAATACTGGAAACACTGGGAACAATCAAAAAAGGTATGTACCCTTATGGTTAAGGGTAACATTCCGCAACTAATTTATAAGAATTGAAGGAAGAATAATGTCGTGCTTAATCACAAAAGAAGCCCCGGATTTCACTGCTAAAGCGGTTATGCCGGATAACTCGTTTGCCGAATTGAATCTCGCTTCATATCGTGGCAAATATGTCGTTCTGTTTTTCTACCCTTTCGACTTTACATTTGTCTGTCCGACTGAGATTATCGGATTTAACAAAAAACTGGACGAATTCAAAGAGCTTAATACTGAAATAATTGGTGTTTCTACTGATTCTCATCATACTCACCTGGCTTGGAAAAATACTGCTACCAAGGATGGTGGAATTGGAAATATTCAGTATCCTCTGGTCGCCGATTTAAACAAACATATTTCACGTGACTTTAAAGTTTTGGTAGATGAAGAGATTGCTCTGAGAGGACTTTTCCTGATTGACAAAGAGGGAATTATCCGTCATTATTCTATCAGCGATGATCCGCTGGGTCGCAATATCGATGAGACATTGCGTCTGGTGAAAGCATTGCAATTTTCAGAAAAGCACGGCGTTGTTTGCCCGGCTAACTGGAATGACGGCGATGATACAATGAAACCTAATGCAGAAAGTGTTGCCAAATATCTGGCCGAGCATGTTTAAATGGAAATATTAAAATGCCGGGTGAAAATTCTCGGCATTTTAATAATAAGGAGAATGAAAGATGAGTGAAAGAAATAATGTAGTTAAATCAAGTGGCAACCCCCTGACGCTTGTTGGTAATGAAGTCAAAGTTGGTGATACTGCCCCCGATTTTACAGTCTTAAATGAGAGCTTGTCACCGGTTAAGCTGTCTGATTTCAAAGGCAAAACCGTAATAATTACATCCGTTCCATCAATTGAGACCAAAACCTGTGATTTAGAGACTAAACGCTTCAATCAGGAAGCTGGCAATTTGGGCGATGATGTTGTTATTTTAACAATCAGCATGGATCTTCCGTTCGCTCAGGCACGCTGGTGTGGTGCCGCCGGAGTGGAAAATCTGAAGATGTTGTCAGATTTTCGCGATAGAGAATTTGGCCAAAATTATGGTGTTCGGATCAAAGAACTTGGTCTTTTGGCGCGAACGATTTTTATCGTCGACAAAGATGGCAAGGTTCAATATATCCAGTATGTTGAGGAAACCTCTGTTGAGCCAAATTACGATGAGGTTTTGGACGCAACACGGAAATTATTGGGATAAATAGATTGGGGAGGCGACGAATTGGAATATAGAATTGAAAAAGATACGTTGGGCGAAGTAAAGGTTCCCAAAGATGCCTATTATGGTGCCCAGACACAGCGAGCTGTTGAGAATTTTACGGTAAGCTCGCTTCGTCTCCCCATCTCTTTTGTAAAAGCACAGGCAATTATTAAACGCGCCGCCGCTTTGTCTAATGTGGCTGTCGGCCAACTCGATAATAATATTGGGCAGGCTTTGGTTACTGCTGCTGCTGAAATTTTGGCTGAGAAGTTTAATGATCAATTTGTGGTTGATCTGTTTCAGGCTGGTGCCGGAACTTCTCAAAATATGAACATCAATGAGGTTTTGGCTAATCGTGCCGAGGAAATTCTTGGCGGCAATTTGGGCGAATATAAACACGTGAATCCCAACGATCATGCCAACATGAGTCAATCTACCAATGATACGATTCATACCGCCATTCATATTGCCGCTTACATTGAACTGCAGGAACAACTTTTACCGGCGCTTAATGATTTAAAGCAATCGCTGGGAGTGAAGGCCGAGGAATTCAAAGATATAATAAAATCTGGTCGAACCCATCTTCAGGATGCGGTTCCAATCAGTTTAGGGCAGGAGTTTGAAGCGTACTACGGAATGATCAAACATGCCGGCAAAAAAATCAAAAAAGCTGCCGACTCACTGCTTGATTTGGGTATTGGCGGAACTGCAGTTGGAACCGGAATCAATGCGCCATCAGGATATCGAAAAGAGATTATCAAAAATATTAATGAGTCAACTGGTTATGAATTTCGAAGCGCGCCGAATATGTTCGAGGCAATGCAAAATTTTGGCATAGTTGTTGAAGTTGCCGGAACACTTCGTATTCTGATTTCCGGGCTTCGCAAGATTGCCGATGACCTGAGATTATTAAGCTCTGGCCCGCTGACCGGATTGGCCGAAATAAAGCTGCCGGCGGTACAGCCCGGTTCATCGATTATGCCGGGAAAAGTTAATCCTGTTTTGCCTGAGATGCTCAATATGGTCTGTTTCCATGCCCTTGGAAATGACACCGCAATATTGCAAGCCTCGCAGGCAGGGCAACTTGAATTAAATGTTATGATGCCGGTGATTGGATATAATCTGCTTCAGGAGATTGAAATCCTTACCGGTGGTATCAACAGTTTTAATCAGCGATGCCTGAAAGGTATTACTGCTGATGCCGAGCGATGCCGATATTTTGCCGAAAGAAGTCCCTCATTGGCAACAGCTTTGAACCCTTATATCGGTTATGCTCAAGCGGCAGATTTGGCCAAAGAGGCTTTGGAGAAAAATCAATCGGTTAAAGAATTGGCGATATCAAAGAAGATTATGGACATTGACAAACTCGAAAAGATATTAGATATTAGTTCGTTGGTAAATAATCACGATGAGCCGGATAAAATTGATTAATATTTGGATAAATATAGCTCGGAGAACTTAATTATGACGGAAAGATTACAGATTTACAAATGTGAGGTGTGCGGCAATATGGTCGAAGTCGTCCATGCCGCCGGGGGCACTCTGGTCTGTTGCGGACAAAATATGAGATTATTAAAAGAAGGCGAAACCGACGCTGCCACCGAAAAACATGTTCCGGTGATTGAAAAAGCAGACGGCGGATATAAAGTCACGGTTGGATCGGTTGAACATCCAATGCAGGACGATCATTTTATCGAATGGATTGAATTAATTGTTGACGATAGAGCGTACCGTCAGTTTTTGAATCCGGGTGAGAAACCGAAAGCTTTCTTTAATGTTGATGGAGATAATGTTACAGTTCGCGAATATTGTAATCTACATGGTCTCTGGAAGGCATAAAAATTTATTAATTGGATCTGGAAAGCGATAAGTTTTCGGATCACGCTTATATATAGGACAAACAGGAGGAAAAATGAAATTTGATTCAGTTGATGCCGTTTTAGACTTTGCAATCTCTAAAGAAGAAGATGCCGCCGATTTTTACACACAGATGGCTGCCAGAATGTCAAAACCAAATATCAAAGATATTTTTGAGCGGTTTGCTCTGGAAGAGAAAAGTCATAAGGCAAAATTGGAACAGGTCAAAGCAGGAAATCTATTGTTAACATCGAAGCAGAAAATTTTGGATCTGAAAATTGTTGATGTTATGGTTGATAATCGTTTTGATGACGGCGATTTTGATGTTCAGGATGCGATGCTTGCCGCTATGAACTCTGAGAAAGCATCATTTAAGCTGTACACTGATCTGGCCAACTCTACTGACGATGCTGGTTTGAAAGAGACTTTCCTGGCTCTCGCTCAGGAAGAGGCGAAACATAAACTTCAGTTTGAAATTGACTATGACGATCACGTTTTTCAGGAAAACTAATTTTTAGGGAGAGAATATGACTTTCGAAGAGGCAATCAAAACTGCCATTGAATATGAAATAAAGGTTAGAGACACCTATTTAAACTCTGTCGGTAAAATCAAAGATGAAACTGGCAAAAGAGTATTTAAGGTTCTTGGTGATGAAGAACAGGGGCACGTTGACTTTCTTGAGTGCAAGTTAGCCGAATGGAAAAAAACCGGAACCGTCTCATCCAGTGATCTTAAAACAGTTGTACCTTCGTTTGAAAAAATAGAAGAAGGTGTCAAACAACTTGACAGCCACATGACTGAAAACCAGTTTGAGACCGAACTTGAAATGCTCAAAAAAGCTTTGGTGATGGAGCAGGAGACATCTGATTTCTATCGCAAGATGGTTGATGAGCTTGAAAGTAACGGTGAATTTTTCAAACCGTTTCTTGAAATTGAAGATGGTCACACTGCTATCGTGCAGGCTGAGATTAATTATCTGACCCGTACCGGCTCATTTTTTAATTTTGAGGAATTTGGCCAGGAATATTAATATTTGACGGATAGAATATAATGACTGATACTAAGAAAAAATTGGCTGAGGGCTTATTAAAAGCGATCAAAGCTGAAAGGTATGGACATAGTTTTTATCTGATGGCGGCCAAAAGTACCGAGGACACCAAAGGACGGGAAGTATTTGAAATTCTTGCCCGCGAAGAGTTGGACCACATGCAGTTTTTGAAAGACCAATATAAATCAATTGTCGAAACCGGCCAGCCGAATAAATCGCTAAAGTTGGGAACCCAGACAGTTCTTTCCGAGGTTTCCCCAATCTTTTCCAAAGAATTGAGATCGCGCATAAAAGATGCAAATTTTGAAATGACCTCGTTGTCGATTGGGATACAGCTTGAGCACGATGCTATGAATTATTATCGGGAACAATCCGAAACTGTCGATGATTTAACGATGAAAGATTTTTATGCCAAACTTGCCGATTGGGAAGCTGGACATTATCAGGCATTGTTAAAACAACAAGAGGAGTTGAAAGAGGACTTCTGGTCATCCAGTGGTTTTTCTCCCTTTTAATTAAACAGTACTAAGTTGAAAATATATATGAATAACAAAGGATAATAAATTATGATCAGTAAGAAAATGGAAGATGGTTTCAATAATCAGATTGCGGCCGAGTTTTATTCTGCCCACCTGTACCTTGCGATGGCGGCATATCTGGAATCTATTGATCTTCCCGGTTTTGCCAATTGGATGAGAATTCAGTTTCAGGAAGAAGAGTTTCATGCTCACAAAATGTTTGACTATGTAATTGAGCGTGATGGAAGAGCTGCCCTGAAGGGATTTGAAGCTCCTCCGTTTGAGTGGAAATCACCATTAGATGTATTTGAGACAGCTTATTCGCATGAGCAGAAAGTCACCAGCATGATTAACAATCTTGTTGATATAGCTATTGAGGAAAAAGATCATGCCTCTAATATATTTCTCCAGTGGTTTGTTAACGAGCAGGTGGAAGAAGAGGCGTCGGCCAAATCAATTATCCAGCAGCTAAAACTATTGGGCGAATCCAAAGCGGGGCTGTTTCAGGTTGATCGCGAAATGGGTCAGCGGATATTTACACCGCCGACTGCAGCATAATAATATAAGATTTAATAGTATCAGATAAACAACCAAAAAGCAATTGAAGGTAATGTATGAATATTTTTGAATTTGCTATGAAAATGGAAGAGGATGGTCATGCCTATTATCTCGAGCATGCCGAGAAAGTTGAAAATCCATCCTTGAAAAGAGTCCTGAATGAAATGGCCAATGACGAACATAAGCATTATAAAATCTTCAAGGCGATGAGAAATCAGGAAACCGCCGAATACATGGACGATAACAAAACGACCATTATTGATACTGTCAAAACAATCTTTGACGAATTAAAAGAAAAAAACAAAGATTACGCAGCCGAATCAGATTTTAGAAAAGTTTGGGAAGTAGCCCTTGAGACTGAAAAAAAGGCGGAAAAATTCTATCGGGAAAAAATCGACGAGGTTGATGACGAAAATAATAAAAGAATCCTCAAAAAAATCGCCGACGAAGAGCATAATCATTGGGTTGCTATTGAAAATGTGATCCAGTTTTTGGATAAACCTGAAAGATGGCTTGAGGATGCAGAATGGAGCGATCTGGAGACTTATTAGTCCGGTAAGATCCATTTCTATGAGCAATAGTATAGAAAAAACTAAAGCAAAAGAACTCCTGATTCAAAGAGATTTGGAAGCTGTCAAAAGCTGGATAGAAAACAGCCGTAATCCTCAGCGAGTTCTTTTTTCTTTGGCGTATGATTCTGATGAACTAATCAGGTGGCGGGCCATAGGAGCAATCGGCAAAGTGGCCGCTATCTGGTCCGCCAATGGTCTTAAAAAAGTAAGAAACCTGCTTCGTCAGCAATTGTGGTTGATGAATGATGAGTCGGGTGGTTTGGGGTGGCATTCACCAGAAACTATCGGAGAAATACTAGTTAATGTTCCGCAATTGATCGAGGAATTTGGGCCAATGCTTTTGGCTTTTCTTAATGAGGAACCTTTTGAACGAGGATCTCATTTTGCCATCTATCGAGTGGCAGCGGTTGATCCCAAACCGTTTGTCGATAAAATCGATTTACTGATAAAATCCTTGAAGCAGCCAGATATTTATATCCAGGCATATACAATTATGGCACTCGGCGAAATTGATTTG
>DAOUVS010000131.1 GCA_030667525.1 Candidatus Zixiibacteriota bacterium
AAATTGATACAATTATACAATAATACTCCAAGAAAATGTCTTGACTTTCAGTCGCCGGCAGAATTCTTTTGGGATAAACTGTTGCACTTCAAATGTGAATCCATCTTCCCGCTTTCGCGGGAATGACGTTGTTGGGGGGCGGGAATGACGTTTACACGGCAGTCTGGTAGATCCTGCCATTATTCTCCAAATAGATTTAATTTTGGCGGGATCGCAGGGATCAATCCCACCCTACATCAACTACCTTACTAATCAGCGGTATGGCACACATGTACATCGATTAACGACCGACACACAATATTCTCGCCCCGCAGATAGTAAGAGGGGGGAGGGTTAACCTATCCCAACTTTATGCCGATAGGAACAGGGAGGTTTATTTAAATAACTTTACTGGAGGGGGTTAAAATGTGTCACACAAAACGATTTACAAACATTTCCTGGCTTTGCTATGTTATATTGGTCTTGTTTGGTTTATCTCTGTCAACTTACACGGTATCAAAGGCACAAATAGTCGATGGCACTTCGCCGAATGCTGATACAGTTCAGATATCACCTGTGTTCCACAAATGGGGTTTGAGTTTTGGCGGGGTTCTGATGAGTGGTACAGTCACTCCCGCTCTTTGGCCGGCGGGTGAGGGTAATAATTTTGGAGGAGGATTACCGATTGAAAGTCCATTTGGGTTCGGTTTATCTATTGATTATAATATCGATTCGTCGCTTCGACTATTTTTAGATGGAAACGTTTATACATATCGCAAACAGGTGGGGGTTGAAGGCCAGAGTAGCACTAGTCCCTGGGTATTCGAAATGAACGATTATGCGACCAATCTGATAAATTTCACAGAAGATGCATACTTCTACATGCAAACGACCGGGTTTAGATTCGGCGTCAAGTATGGTATTCAAAAAAACAACTTCCGGCCGTGGGTGGGAGCAGGTATTGGATTCTACGCATGGAAAGTCGATTATGGCACTGCCGATCGAAGCGGTTCCTGGGGCAGCGATAACGGCACAGCAACCGGAGTCACTTTTTTGCTTGGCGTGGACTATATTTTCAGCCGCGAATCAAAGAGTCCGATAATGATAACTTTCTACGGCGATCTATCTTCGCCGGTAGCCAATCCTGTCGTTGAAAATTTGTTTCATGACGGCTGGACATGGGATAACGCTGGCGGTAATCACATTATGGGTCCGTACCGTATCGGATTCTCTATCGGATTTTTTCACTAAATCAAATGATCTCGGGGACAGGCTCATATGCTGTCCCCGCTTATTTTTGTATAGTAAAGGGCAGGTGTCTCCGACTGTTCTGTATCAGGACATGGTTTACAGAATGTATCATGACATCCTTTGGACTTTATCTTTATAAATCAGTAGTTAGCAAAATAACAGGATTTCCATTTTCAGGGAAACCATATTAAATCTCAGCAACCTGTATCTTGTGCTCTAATAAAATAATTTAGCAATATATTGTAATCGCTTATTAATCCTTGATAATTAAATAAAAAACGCTTGACAACTGCACAAATGTGCAGTATCTTGAAGTTAAGCCGATAATATAATCAAAAGGCTGAGGAAGTTATGATTGTTTCTTGCTTAAGAACAAAAATTGAGATTGCCACGTCGTTCACCTTCGGCGAACTCCTCGCAATGACGTTTCGAGGATGGATTGCCACGTCGTCCGCCGTAGTGAACTTTTCGCAATGAGATTTATACGGTAGATGCGGATATCTATCGCATACAAATATAAGTAGGGAGAAAGAAATTATGGATAACCGGTCTATATTTTTAGATAGCGGGGCAAAGAAGATTGTTTTCGACAGTGATCAGATATCTGAAAAGCCAGCGATATCGATTCCGCAGGCAAGTAGGAATATCCTACCGCCCTTCGTTTATCTCAGGATTTATAACAAGCGGTGGAGCACCATAGCTGTCCCGATTGTCGGGTCAGATTGGTTCGTCTTGGGAACTGTTTTTCATGTCCGTTATGCGGGTATGGGGGATGTAGTTGATGTTTGATTACTGGGACAAAATTCCCACCGCCCTTCGTTTATCTCAGGATTTATAACAAGCGGTGGGGCACCAAGAGGGATATGTTGATTCGCTAATTATTTAAAAAGGGGTGGGGCCGGACACTCGGTGGAGGTTTTGTGAAACTGAAGAATTTAACAAAGTATGGAATACCTGATATTATTATCGAAGCATGGACAAGGCGGCAGGGAGATTATCTTTTGCCGCTTCAGGAGATGTCGATCCGTCAGGGTCTGCTGGCCGATGAAGATAATAAAAAACCGAGTAATCTTTTGATTTCGGCGCCGACCTCGTCCGGTAAATCGTTCTGCGGTGAGATGGCGGCAATCGGCTCACTTTTGAAGCGCCGCAAAGCGGTAATGCTGTTACCATTAAAATCGATAGCTGAAGAAAAATATCTTCATTTTAAAGAGTGTTATCGTGAGGTCGGTATCAAGACAATTCTTGTGACCGGCGATCATCCTGAAAACGATCTCGATTTTGAATTTGGGAATTTTGATTTTGCGCTGGTAATATATGAAAAATTCAATCGGCTGCTGACGGTTAATATTGATATTCTCCGGCAGATCGGTCTGGTGATAGTCGATGAACTTCAGATGATCGGTGATAATCATCGCGGCAGTTCGCTGGAGATGGCGTTGACCAAAACTATTTTTTCCGGATATGATTCGCGAATTGTTGCTCTCTCGGCGGTTCTTCAGGACGAGTTGGAATTGGCTGACTGGCTTAACTGTTTATTGGTTCGTGAGACGGTCCGTCCGGTTGATCTTCTTCAGGGAATAGTGACCGACGGATATTTTCATTTTAAATCTTTCAACAGCGGTCTTGAGGGACGGGAGAAATTTCCCTTGGTCGACAGCGGTGACGGTTTGACCGAATCGCTGATTGAGTATTTGAAAAAAGATGACGGTCGGAAACTTATTTTTCTGAAATCGCGACGGGATACGGTGCAGGCCGCTTTTAAGTTAGCGACTGCTTCCGGTTGGAAAGAAGCAAAAACCACGCTGGCAAATTTAGATGATGAGGAGAATAGCTATCTGGTGCGATCACTTAAGCAGGTGGTATCGCATGGGGTTGCTTTTCATAATGCCGATCTGACCCCGCGGCAGCGTCAGGCGATTGAAAACGGTTATCGAAACGGCGAAATCAAGGTGATATTTTCGACCACCACATTAGCAATGGGGGTAAATCTTCCGGCCGAAACGGTTTTTCTGGAGACAATGAAATACTGTTCCGGGGAGTTTGGCGGCAAGCCGCAGTTGACTCCGATCACCACCGCTGAGTTTCAAAATATTTCCGGGCGGGCGGGACGTTTCGGATTTGGCAAGAGTGGTCAACCGGGGCGAGCGATGGTGCTGGCTGAATCTGATTTTGAATATGAAGTATTATGGTCAGGGTATATTGACAACAGTTTGCACGAGAAAGTTAAATCATCGCTGGGTGGATATAATATCAAAGATATCATCCTTGAAATGAGTGCATCAGGTCTGGTGACTGATAGAAACAGCCTCGAGGCGGTGATACAAGGAACGTTTTATTCGCGGCAATCAAATACATTTGATCGGGTTAGTCTGGAAGATGCTATTGCTGAATTAGTGGCGCTTGGTCTGATAAGAGATGATCTGCTTCCAACCGCGGTTGGGATGGCTACTGCCGGGAGCGGTATTTCGATTGGCAGCTGCGGTTATTATTTGAAACAGTTAAAAGAGCGGACACCGGCGACATTAATCGGCTGGATTATTCTGGCTCTTGGCGGTGAAAACTTTGATACGGCCCGGGCCGGGTTAACATCGTTTGAATATCGCGGTCGTGTCTATGAAAAGTTATACCATCAGAAATTTACCGATTACATGTCCGATATAACCCCCTGTTTCCCGAGCGAATTGGGAAAAGAGCCGCTTGACTTTCGTTTTGTCGCAATATTAAAAGCAGCTTTTCTTTTATCTGACTGGGCCGACGGTCAACCGGTGGAAAAACTTGAGCGAAATTATCAGCTTCATCTGGGACAGATCAGTGATCTGGCCGAAACGGCCGCCTGGTTGTTGGGCTCGATTCGCGGATTGGTCGAAGCAGGTGATTACCGGTCGAGTCTTCCGGCGTTTCTGGATGAATACAGTTTTAATGTCCAGTTTGGAATAAACCATAAGATGCGCCAGATGTTTGAGACTTTTGGTTTGATCTTAAATCGTGATGATTATAAACGGTTGGCGAAAAACGGAATTTTGTTACCGGCCGATTTGATGAGTCTCAATAGGGATGAACTGGCCAAAATTATTTCTTCCGGTCAAAAGATAAAAAATCTACAAAACAAAATAAATAATATTAAACAAGAGGAGAAAACAGATATGAACAGAATCAGTATGCCCGAGGTTCAGGGTGGGATCAATGCCGCTCATATATCAGGTTCAGAATTGTCCCTTAGGCCATCGGTGATCGAGCTTGACGGTCGTTACGAACGTGAACGGTATCTTGTTAAAATCGACGGTCTGCCGATACATCTGACCGGCAAATCGTTTAAGTATTTAATGCGGTTGGTCTATTCGCGACTGGTGGCCGATGATGGCTGGATTTATAAGGATGATATCGAAATCGGTTTTAATCAGGCGAGGTATCTTTATCGTCTGAAACAGGAGATGAGTCGGGATGGCAATATTTCATGGTCGATTTTTGAGAACAATCGGCTTGGTTATTATCGTCTTGACCTGGATCCGTCGAAAATCAAGATCAATCTTGGTAACCTGTTGAACCACCCTGATTACGAGGTGCGGGAGATGGCCGGAGAGTTGAGTCCACATATGACAAATTAGCGGTTGTGACAATTTTTATCAGTGCCGGAAAATGTCCAAAAAGGTTAGAACATTTGAATTTATCATTCGGTTAAATAAATAGAGTCATTAAACCGATAAAGTAAAAAGATGATAAAAAAGACAGGACAACATATACCGCTTTTGGCGTCCGATGGCGAGCCGACACTTTCGATTTTGCCGACCCGCACGTTGATATTGTTTCCCGGGGAGACGGTTTCAATTCATGTCGGGCGACCGGAGAATCTGGCACTGATAGAAGATAATACCGGCAAGAATAAACTTATCGGTGTTACCTATTTGCCTGATGCCAGCGATGGTCGACAAAAGGCGAATCTTTGCCAGATCGGAACGGCGGCGAAGATAATATCAACCAACAACGGGCCGGGTGGGTCCAAAATAATTTCGCTGGAAGGTATCCGGCGGATAGCGCTCAAGACTATTGTCAAAAAGAAACCATATCTGACCGCAAAAATAAACTATGTCGATGAAAAAGTTATTACCACCAATAAAACAGCCACCCTGTCAGAAAATATATTAAAGATTATAGAACAGATAACCAATGTTGCGCCGACCTATTCGGCCGAACTTCCGTATGTGATGAAATTTAATATGGAAAATCCCGGGAAGTTTGCCGACAAAATCGCCGCCACGTTCCATTTTCCCATCAGCTCCAAGCAGGAGATTCTTCAGACATGTCGGCTTGATCCTCGGCTTGAAAAAACATTAAGATTTCTTGAAGCTGAGTTTGAGCGGGTAACTATTTCTTATGAAATAAGGGAAACGGTCAAAGAAAAAGATATCGAAGAACGGCGCACGCATTTCCTTCGCGAGCAGTTGTATGAAATCAAAAGACAACTTGGTGATGTTGATATTGAAGACAGAGCTGCCCATAAGTTAAAATTAGAAGTGAAAAGTAATAAACGTCTGACACCAAAGGTTCGCGAGCGGGCATTGATCGAGATTGACCGCCTGAGCCATCTGTCGACCGCCTCGGCTGAGTATGGTGCCACCAAGTTTTATCTTGACTGGCTGCAGGAAATCCCCTGGAATGTTTGCAGTGAAGAAATTTACGATCTCGATCAGGTTGAGGCTGATATAGGATCCGAGTATTACGGTTCACAAAAAATTAAAAAACAGATACTGGAACGAATCGCTGTCAGGAAACTTCATGGTGGTATTGATGAAGGGGCTCCACTTTGTTTGGCAGGTGCACCGGGAACCGGCAAGGCTTCATTGGCCAGAGCAATGGCCAAGGCAATGGGAAAAAAGTTTATCCGTATCTCGGCCGGAGCTTTGGTTGATATCGCAGATATAAAAGGAACCGCAAGAACTTATTTGGGTGCGATGCCCGGGATATTTATTCGAACATTAAAAGATGCCGGCGCCTGTGATCCTGTAATTTTAATTGAGGATGTTGAGTCCTTGGCCGAAGAAACCAATACCGTAATGCCAATGGCGATGTTAGAGGCGATCGATCCCAGATTTAATTCAAGATTTCTTGACAATTATGTTGGTTTGCCGATAGATCTGAGCCGCGCAATATTTATCTGTTCGGTCAGATCAACCGAAGAGATTCCGGAAGTTTTGAATCATCGGCTGGAGGTTGTCGAACTTCCCGGATATATCGAAAATGAGAAAATACATATTGCCCGCAAATATCTGATTCCGAATATTCTGCGTAAGCATGGTTTGAAAAGAAATGATGTTAAATTCTTAGAGTCGGGGCTCAAGAATATTATTCGCAGTTATACAATGGAGGCTGGTCTGCTTGGGATGACCCGCGAGATGGAAAAGATCTGTCGTCATGTGGCCCACAAGAAGGCGAGCAAAGTAAATAAAAAGTGGTCTATCACGGACAAAACGGTTGAGAGTTTTCTTGGGACACCTGTATATATTCCGGAAATGCCGGAGAAATCATCGGAGATCGGTGTCTGTATCGGTCTGGCCTGGACCGGTTCCGGCGGTGACCTGATGATCATTGAGGGACTTCGGATGAAAGGAAGCGGTGAGGTTATAACGACCGGTTCTCTGGGCGAAGTGATGAAAGAGTCGATTCAAGCGGCGCATAGTTATGTTCATTCCAAGGCAGATGTGCTTGGTATCGATCATGATGATTTTAGTAATTTTGATATTCATATTCATTTTCCATCGGGGGCGATTCCCAAAGATGGTCCCTCGGCCGGTGTCACCGTTTCATTGGTGATCGCATCGGTAATGTCGGAACGGCCGATTCGAAATGATATTGCAATGACCGGTGAGGTGACACTTCGCGGACGGGTTCTCTCGGTCGGTGGAATCAAAGAAAAAATATCGGCGGCATATCGAGCCGGAATAAAAACAATTATGATTCCTTGTGAAAATAAGAAAGACCTCAAAGATCTGCCGGCTGATATTATAAAAGAGACCAAGTTTGTTTTTATCAATAATGTTGATGAAGTTCTCGAAAAAGGATTGCTCGATTTTAAGCCATCAAGTTATACCCTGGAAAAAATCTTCGCAAAAGAAATTGAAAAGGCCAAAAGGCAGAAGAAGAAAACAAATTCGAGAAGAATTTCTGCAAAATCGGGTCGAAAAAAGTAGTAAATCTTTTTACTTTAATCTGTTTTATCGCAGAAACAATTCCATAAAATTATTTTAAAATATTGGGCAAAATTATAGCCCGAAGGAATCGGGCTATACAAAAATTATTCAGCGCCTTTATCTGGTGGCCTTGGTAACTTTTCCGGCTTTAAGACAGGAAGTACAAATCTTCACCTTTTTAGTCACACCGTTCATATTAGCCCGGATGGACTGCAGGTTTGGATTCCAGCGTCTTTTAATCAGATTATGGGCATGAGAAATCGTATTGCCGAAGTTCGGCTTTTTTCCACATATTTCGCAAATCTTTGACATCTTTTCAAACTCCTAAATATTACAGACCCAAATAATAATAAATTCCTTTTCAAAAGCAAGGAATATTATTGATCTAAATCGACTAAATTCCGATTTTTATGAGGTCATGGGCGGATTTGCTGGAAAAGCACCTCTTTTTTGAAATACTTGACAGAAATATAAGAAATCTACTATACTTATAAATCGTATAAGAAATGAAAGTTATTGTTTGATATTACTTTTCAAAATAGGATAAAATATGCTGGATATTAAATATATTAGGGACAATCCGGATTTGGTCCGCAGGGCGACTGAGAACAAAAATGAATCAGCCGATATCGATAAAATTATTGAATTGGATCAAAAACGGCGAACTGTCATTGCTGAAGTCGAACAACTGAAGGCTCAAAAGAATAAGGTCTCTGAGCAGATTGCCATTAAGAAAAAAAATAAAGAAGATGCCTCAGACGATATCGCTCAAATGAAAGAGGTTGGGGAAAAAATATCTGATTTGGATAACAATCTTAGGTCAATAAAGGAAGCGC
>DAOUVS010000001.1 GCA_030667525.1 Candidatus Zixiibacteriota bacterium
ATTGTGATCAAACGGGTTCACATATGGACTCGTTGAAAAATGCATTCCGAATGTACAAGGGTCATCATCTTCTTCACCCTTTTGAAAGATCGCGCCCACTTTATAGAAATGGTCTTTTTGCCCTTCAAGAGATTTGGTTGGGCCTCCTAAGGCGTTTATTTCACCCCAGAAAATATTGGGATAATAATTAATGGTTGAAGGATACATTGAGATATTGGCATTATCTTTTACCACGGTATTAAGGGCTGGCACGAATGTTCCATCATACCAAAAATTACCCATACCCATTGTTTCCAGGCGGGTTTCGGTGGCAAATGCTGAGGATGCCATCAAAGCCAGCATCAATGCTACAAATAGAAATTTTTTCAAAACATACCTCTTTAATTTTATACAAATGTTTTTTTGTTTAATAGTCTGATTTTGTCGTTTCTAATTTAAAAACTTACTTCATAGCTAACGATTAACTTGTTTCACCTCCTTATGTTTAAAGTTGCCAGGCTTAAAAATAGTCTTACGACTCAACTCCCCGTTTCGATTGAATTTATTTTTATCCAAAATTGTTTCCGATTCTAACATTATTTCAATCCCGGCGCAACATTAAAATGAAAAATATGTTACAACTCGATGTATTGTAATGGATAAGGAGGAAGGGGAGGGTCTGTCAAAAAAGGGTTTTTTAGCATATTTTCATGAAATTTGAATAAATAGCAAAGTCGTACGAAAATCAAGCGGCTATGTTGGTATAGAAAGTATCTATTGAAATTAGAACCCTGCGGTCATCATCAGGTATTACCATAATGCTGTTTCGGGGTCGGAACCTTTCCATTCTTCATGCGGCATAAACATTGAGAAACCGGTGTCGAGTGTGATTCCGGAAATATTCGAGGCGCTGACGGAGAGATCTAATTCACTGCCATATTCTTTGTCGCCGGCCACATTGCGTTCAACTGCAGATGAAAAGAGATGGAAATCGCCTTCTGAGGTTTGTCTATAATTGATTTATTTGAGTCGTGCATTCCCATATTTAATATTTTTTGTCACTTTTATTTATGGCCCGGCCGGATTATAGCCATAATGTTAAATTTTGAAGAACCAAAATAATAATTATTATTGCAATATTTTTAGTTTATGAAGGGTATTTATTATAGGGTTGGCTGTTTTGGGGGAAACATAAAAAACGGTACAAAAAATAAGAAAGTATTTCCTCTTCGCTAACTTCTTACCTGTGCAAGCGAATTATTGCGATGATACTTATGTTTTATGGTCATATGCCGACAATAATTTTAATGATACTGTATAGAAAATGAGCAAAAATATGGAAATTTATAAATTCAAATATATTTGTTTTTTATTGACAAGATATTTACAAATTTCTACTTTTTAAATGTAAGGTAACATAGGATGTAAATGACATGACAATATGTCAAAGCAATGGATATGCTTTTATGGGTCGGTTTTTTATTCAATTAATTAAAGATAATAATATATCTAATTAAACATCTAATAAACACCCGATGGGTGAAAGGAGGATTTTACAAAATATTAGAATAGTTTATTAACCATTAACCAATGGAGGGTATGAAAATTGAAGAGTAAAACAATTTCCATACTGTTAATATTCGCTCTGTCGGTAATGATAGCTTTACCGATGAGCGTTTTTGCCGGAACTTCCGGGAAGTTATCCGGCACAATTATTAGCGAGGATACCGGTGAACCTCTGCCAGGTGTAGCCGTTTCTATCGCTGGAACAGTAATGGGGGGACTTACCAATGAGGACGGTGAATATTTTGTATTAAATGTTCCCGTTGGCACCTATGTTGTAAAGGTCTCTCTGATTGGTTATTCCCCGGTTGAAGTCTCGAATGTTAGAGTATCAGTTGACCTGACAAGTTATACTGATGTTGCGCTTTCCAAGAAAGCTCTTGATTTGGGGAAAACCATTCGAGTCACTTCCCAGCGCCCATTGATTATCAGAGACAAAACGGCAACTATCAAGATTATTGAATCCGAAGATATTGAAAATATGCCAACTCGTGGCTATCAGGATATCGTTGGTTATCAGGCTGGTGTTGTCGCGTTTCGGGATAATCCAAGTACCAGGCAGCGTGGCGGACGTGAATCAAGCAATACCGCTGAGATAAATATTCGCGGTGGTCGTCCGTCGGAAGTTGCCTATTTTGTCGATGGATTCTCTCAACAGGATCCTCTTTCCGGTCTGGCCACAGTAAATATAAGCAGTAATTCACTGGCTGAAATTGAGATAACGACCGGTGGATTCAATGCCGAATATGGCTGGGTAGCTTCCGGTGTTGTTAATGCAACTACCAAAGAAGGTGCTCAAAAATATGCCGGCGCCGTTGATGTAATTACCGATAATATTGGCAATCAGTATGATTACAATATCTATAGCGGTAATGTCAGTGGTCCGGTTCCCGGCGTTGAAGGAGCTTCTTTCTTTCTCTCCGGTGAAAGACGGTGGCAGGGCGACCGTCAACCATCATCTATTGTGGATGAACAACTGCCGCAGAACTGGCTGGGCGGATGGTCGGGTCATGGCAAGTTGTCATACAAAGTAAATGACAACATGAATCTTAAGGTTGGCGCCATGTATTCTAGAGACAACTGGTCTCAATACCTGCATACCTATCGCTTTAATATTGAGCATACCCCGCGTTATCTGGATTTAAACCAATCCGGATATATTAAATGGACCCATACGCTTTCGCCCAAAACATTTTATACTTTGGCAGGAAGCTATTTCCAAACCGAACGTATGCGCGGCGATGGTGTCTATTTTACCAATGTTGGTGCTTATCAAAGACCTAACTGGCCGGGAACCGGAGGAAATCCGGCGCAGGATGCAACTGGTTTATTCTGGCAATGGGATGACATGTATGATACTTCAGGCGTGACTACTCCCGATACCGACGAAGGTCATATCTATGATGATTATTTGAGAAGAAAATCATCTTATATTGGTATTGATGCTGATATCTCCAGTCAGGTAACCAATCAGCATCTGCTGAAGTTCGGACTTGACTTCCAGAGGCATACTTTAAGATCATACCGATCATTATTCCCGGCCAATGGCGATATCGTGAGCGTGGATAACTATGGATATGACGTTTATGGTGTTGAACTTGAATCCGGAGATGAAAATTGGCAAAACGAGGCCAAACATCCGGTAACCTGGGCATTATATCTTCAGGATAAGTTTGAATGGGAAGATATGGTTATCAATGCCGGCCTAAGATTTGATTACTTCAATACTAATACTAAATGGCTGAAAGATATTCAAAGACCATTTTACCCGGATTCATCGGTGTCAACAGCCGTAAATAATCCTTCAACTCTTGATGAAGATTATGATTTAGTAGATAGCGAGGCTGAAACCAGATTATCACCACGTCTCGGTGTTGGCTTCCCTGTTTCAGATCGCACTGTTCTTCATTTCAGCTATGGTAAATTTTTCCAGAGACCAGAGCTAAATCGCCTATATGCCAGTTACCGTTTTTATGAATATATGGTGGCAACTGGAGGTTTTTATTATAGCTTTGGTAACCCAAGTCTTGAGCCGGAGAAAATTACCGCCTTTGAGTTTGGTGTTTCACATCAGCTAAATGATAATACCGCCTTTGAAGTTACCGGTTATTATAAGGATGCGGCAGGTTTAACTCAGGCTACACAATTGACAAATGTTGATCCTAAGGCGTATAGTATTTTCGTGAATCAGGATTTTGGAACGGTCAAAGGTCTTGATTTTTCACTGAAAATGCGTCGGACGCAGAAAATCGCATTGGATTTAAACTATTCGCTGTCATGGGCAACCGGCACCGGTTCATATGCCACGACTCAGAGAAATATAGCCTGGACATTATCTGAGGTTCCTCGGTTTGCCAATCCTCTAACTTATGACCAGCGTCATAAGTTTACAGGTATTGTTGACGTTCGTTTTGGTAAGGGCGAAGGACCATTGATTGGCGATATTTATCCTCTGGAAAATGCCGGTGTTAACTTTATTGTTAATCTGGCCTCAGGAACTCCATATACGCCATCCGCGGCCGGTTATGATCCGGTAACGCTTTTTGCGGTTACCTCGACTCCGACGGGAAGCGTAAACTCAAGATATAGTCCCTGGAGATTCAGAATTGATTTGAAGGCTACCAAAACATTATTCTTCAATAATGGCATTAGCCTTGATTTCTACGTTTGGGTGATGAATTTACTTGATCGCGATAATGTCTTATCGGTTTATGAAACATCCGGTGATCCGGATGCAACTAATTATCTTGTTACCGGGGCCGGCACAGACTTTATAGCAAACAATAGTGAAGCTACTGATACATCCGGATTAACAGGAGAGGAAAAATATATATTGGCATCTCAAAACCCGGGCAATTATGACATTCCGAGACAGATTCGTTTTGGTCTCAGGATGAGCTTTTAAACCAGGGAGGTTAAGGAGATTATGAAAATAGGAAAAACACTTTTTATTATCTCGGTACTGGTATGCGCTTATTCGCTGGCGTTGGCTTTGCCGCCTGGGCATGTTGAGTCGGGAATGAACGCATCCAAGCCGGGACAAGCAATGACATTGGACACCAGGACAATGATCAATGTTAATAATCTGCAAATGTTTTGCACCAATATTGGTGGTTTTGCGGAAGACATTTCGGTTATGCTGGAAACAGGCAAAGCCGACGGGCTTTATTTCCCAGCCGGCACAGACAGATCTGTTCTGTATTCCGGCGGTGTCTGGATTGGCGGAATAGTTGATGGTGATATTAGAGTTGCCATTGGGGCCTTTGACGCCCCCGAATATTGGCCAGGACCAGCCGATGATGATGGCGGTGTCCAGGCTGATAATGCCAGTTATAAGATATATAAAATCAATAGTAACGCCGATTTTTGGAACAACCCGGTAAAAGCCGGCATTAATATGGCCGATGGAACCCCATATTTGAGAGTTGATTCGGCCCAGCATGTTGATGATTATACTAATTGGCCGGTGACTGATGGCGCACCATTGGACGACGATGGTAATCCATTACTGCTTGGAGATCAAACGCTTTGGGCAGTGTTTAATGACGGCGGCTCGCATGCTTATGATGGTTATGGCGGCGCCACAGATTCCCTGGGCGTTGAAGTGCATGCGTCTTATTTTGGGTTCAATCGTACCGGTGCTCTGGGAAATACGATCTACATGAAGTTTATGTTTATCAATAAATCACCAGATATTATCGATTCATTTTATGTGTCACTTTGGGCCGATCCAGATCTTGGTGGAGCATCCGATGACTTGGTTGGATGCGATACTGTCAGATCGCTCGGATTCTGTTACAATGCGACAAACAGTGATAATACCTATGGTAAGACGCCGCCAGCAGTTGGATATGACTTTTTGCAGGGACCTATTATTCGCGAAAGCGATAATGATCCCATATATGCAACACACGATTTTTCTGCTGATACGGCTTTCCTGAATACAGGAGATACAATTCCGCAGGCGTTTATTATGGGTCTTACATCATTCAACAAATATATCAATGGTACCGACCCGGATGAGCCGGAAGAATCATATGGATATATGCGTGGTAATGACTCCAAGGGTGGCGAAGGTGGCGATCCTGATACCCCGCCGACAAATCCTCAAACAGGGGAACTGACCCGATTCTATCACCCGGGTGACCCTGTTAAAGGAACCGGCTGGCTGGATGATACGCCTGCTGACCGCCGGTATATGTGTAATACCGGTCCGTTTACCTTTAAGCCCGATGACACTCAGGTAGTTGTTGCTGCTGTGGTTGTTGGACAGGGTGCTGATAGAAAAACATCGGTGTTGGTGTTAAAGGCTTATGATGATATAGCTCAGTTCGCCTATGACATGAATTTTGATATTCCGCCACCACCGCCACAACCAATAGTTACTGCCACAGCTCTTGATAGAAAAATAGTTCTTTCCTGGACCGACAAATCGGAGTTGGAATATGAATCATCAACTCACGACTTTGAAGGCTATGTTGTTTATCAAGGTGAAACCATAGCCGGTCCGTGGAAAGAGGCAGCTGTTTTTGATGTAAACGACGGTGAAGCTCTGTTGTTTGATGATGTCATTGATCCAGACTTTGGAGTTCCCGTATTTCAGCCGGTGGTAACCGGAACAGATGCCGGTGTACAGCATTATATAGAAATTGATGAAGATTATGTTTTGGGTGGACCATTGCATAATGGCCGGAGCTATTATTATTGCGTTACTGCCTATTCTTATCCGGTTGGTAGGGCAGAGTCGGTAGCCAAAGGTTTAAGAGTGCTTAATGGTGCCCCATCGGCTGTAACAGCTATAACGATTGTCCCGATGGACGATCTTCTGGGCAGCGATTGGGAAACTGCGGCAGTAGATGACGAAGATGCGGACTATTCCAGAATATCTGATCTTTTGCCGCCAACGACAAACTTCGTAACTGTTGAAGAAATCGACCCAATGTATGTCACGGGTCATGATTATGAAGTCAGATTCGCTGCTATTTATCCAGATACGATAATTGATACGGTAACCGCTAGCCCTCTTGATACAGATACTACTTTATCATATAGGGATACGACCGATCTATGGCAGGATGGTGCACAGGTTGATATTTTCCAATACTGGGAACTATTTGATGTTACCACTGACCCGGATACTAAACTTCTTGAAAAACAATGGAATTTATCGGGCGATGGTAATTACAATGTTGTTGATGGTATTAAGGTAACAGTGATCGGAAATCATGTTCCTGGTTTGGCTGGCTTCAGTTATCTGGATAATAATACCGACTATGCAGGTCGGGCAATTAGCTATGTTAATGCGGGCCTTGCGTTTTTTGGTGGCGGCACCGATTACGGAATTAATTTCTGGGGTGGTTACCTTGATCCGGAAACAATGCCAGATTCATTTTTTACCGTCGAATTGGTTTATACAGATGATATCCCATTGGCTGACCCGAGTAATGTGAGTGGACAGCGTGCGTATAATTATTGTCGCGGCTGCGATCCCAATTATGGTTATCAGGGATATTTCCAGGTTCCATTTGAAGCTTATGACATGACCGACGCTGACAATCCGCGTCAGGTTAATGTCTGTTTTGTGGAATCGAATGTCTCTGCCGTCTATGATTCGACATGGAATCCCGATGAATCGGATTTAGGCGGAAGAGAATATATCTTTATTATGAAAACTGATTATGATGGTGACGATGAAGCGGATGCCGGCACCGGATCTATAGATTACACAACTGAAGACTTCTATGATGGCGGCACTTTTGACTTTGTTTATGCCGGTTGGTTTAGACATCGCCCGGTCGCAACTGAAGGTGATCCAACAAGAATCATTGATGACGGCGATGCTCTTCAATGGCTGTGGGCAAATCCGGCTGATAATAATGATGTCTTTTCATTTTCCACTACAGCTGCGACAGTAGATAATGCCGCTTTGGCTGAAGCGGCAATTGATGATATCAGAGTTATCCCTAATCCATACTATGCTTATTACAATGAAGAAGTCGATCAATTTGATAGAAAGGTCCGTTTCATGGGACTTCCTGAGGAGTTCACCATGAGAATATTTAATGTTGCGGGCGATATGGTCAAACGGCTGGATTATACCGATAAACGTTTGATGAGTGATAGCTATATGGATTGGAACCTTCTGACTGATCAAGGTCTGCCGGTTGCTTCCGGTGTTTATATCTGGTATGTCGAATCGGAAGCAGGCACAAAATACGGCAAGTTCGCAGTTATTCAAGAAGTTGAACAATTAAACACTTACTAATGTGGGAGGAGTGATAGTGATGTATAGAAAGTTAGTAATAATATGCGTTATTTCGATCCTGGCCCTCGCATCAGTAAGTATGGCCGGATCAGATAGACGTTTAGGGACAGCCGGTGCGCAGTATCTCAAAATACCTGTCGGTTCCAGAGGAACCGCCATGGCCGGGGCGATTGGTGCTGATGTGTATGGCGCCGAGGCGATATTTTATAATCCTGCCGGCGTTGCCATGATTGAAGGTACGGAGGTTATGTTTTCGCACCTTAATTATTTTGCCGATATGGACCTCAACTATTTTGCTATAACCACTGCAATTGAGGATTTTGGATCGATAGGTTTTTCGGCCAAAATTCTTTCAGTTGGGGAAATTATCAAAACTACGTGGAATGCTTCAACCCCTGAAGGTACGGGCGAAACGTATAATCCTTCTTCGGCTGTAATTGGGTTGACATATTCCCGTGTTCTGACCGACAGGGTTACTTTTGGCATTACAGGTAAATTTATAAATGAGCAAATTGACCTGGTTTCTGCCAGTGGTATGGCTATTGATTTTGGTGTCAATTATGATACCAAATGGAATAATCTAAGGCTGGGACTTATTATCAAGAATCTTGGTCCTTCAATGGCATTTGAAGGTGAAGGTCTTGATGTATCGGCCCAGGCTCCTGACACATATCCTCAGACCTCGCCAGAGAAAACTCTCTCTGCCAAATCAGCCAGCTTTGAGCTGCCGGCATGGGCGCAGTTATCAATGGCCTGGGACGCTTATAGTCAGGATATGCACCGTGCCACGGTTTTTGGAACATTTCAGGCAAATACCTTTTCCAAAGACCTGTTCCGCGGCGCCTTTGAATATGCTTATGACGAGAAGTATTTCATCAGAGGCGGATATACCCTTGATGATAGCCAGCTAGATTATCTTTACGGGTTGACCTTCGGAGTCGGTGCAGTATTTGGTTTTGGAGATACCGAAGTTACCTTCGAGTATTCCTGGAACCAGACCGAGTACTTCGATAACAATCAGTATTTTACCGGGAAAATTAACTTCTAATTTTTCCGCAGAATCTAATAAGCCGGGTGATTATATTATCACCCGGCTTTTTTTGTCTAAGAAGTCGCTGCTCGATTTTTAGGATAAAATTTAATCAAATTATGCCATTTACTCTAAAGGTTTCATGGAACCTTGATATATTCCAAAAATAGTCTATTTTTCCTGAGTTTTTGGTGCTATTTTGGGAAAAAACCTGTTGACATTCCTGCTATAGCTATTATATTCGACTGGCTTTGTGAAAATATTAACAAGCTTTTAACACTAGAGGTTTGTAGGAGAATAAAATGAACCAGTATCTTGAATCAGTATTGGCCACTGTTAAGGCTAAAAATCGCGGTGAGGATGAATTCCTCCAGGCTGTTGATGAAGTTTTAGAATCGTTAACACCAGTAATCGACAAACATCCGGAATATGCCGAGGCTAAAATTGTTGATCGTATTGTTGAGCCGGAGCGGATGATTGTTTTCCGTGTTCCGTGGATTGACGATGCCGGCAAAGTCCAGGTAAATCGTGGTTTCCGCGTTGAATTTAATAGCGCCATTGGCCCGTACAAAGGCGGTCTGCGTTTTCATCCCAGCGTCAATCAGGGTATCCTGAAGTTTCTGGGATTTGAACAGGTTTTCAAAAACAGTTTGACCACACTTCCTATGGGTGGCGGTAAAGGCGGTTCTGATTTCGATCCTAAAGGCAAATCAGACTTTGAAGTGATGCGCTTTTGCCAGAGTTTTATGACCGAACTGTGCCGTCATATTGGCCCCAATACCGATGTCCCGGCTGGCGACATTGGCGTCGGCGGTCGTGAAATCGGCTTCATGTTTGGACAGTACAAGCGTGTTCGTAATGCCTTTGAAGGTATCCTGACAGGTAAAGGTTTGAATTGGGGCGGAAGTTTGATTCGTCCGGAAGCTACCGGTTATGGTACTGTTTATTTTGCCGAAGAAATGCTCAAAACCAAGGGTAAAGCATTTGCCGGTTTGAAAGTGTCTGTTTCTGGTTCCGGTAATGTTGCTCAATATGCGACCGAAAAGGTCAATGAACTTGGTGGTAAGGTTGTTACTTTATCAGATTCAGCTGGTTATATTGTTGATGAAGATGGTATCTCAGCTGATAAGCTTGCTTATGTCTTTGAACTGAAGAATGTCAAGCGCGGCCGGATCAAAGAGTATGCTGATAAATTCAAATCAGCCAAATACTTTGAAGGTATTGGCGTGTGGAACGTTCCGGTTGATGTTGCTCTTCCATGTGCCACTCAGAACGAACTTAATGGCGACGATGCTGCTGCTCTTCTTAAGAACGGCTGTTTCTGTGTTGCTGAGGGTGCCAACATGCCAAGCACTCCTGATGCAGTTAACAAGTTTGTAGCCGCTAAGATCCATTATGGTCCTGGTAAAGCTGCCAATGCTGGTGGTGTGGCTGTTTCCGGTTTGGAAATGTCACAGAACAGTATGCGTTTGAACTGGACCCGTGAGGAAGTTGATACAAAACTGCATAATATCATGATCGCGATTCATGAGACCTGCAAGAACACTTCCGAAGAGTATGGCGATCCCGGCAACAATGTGATGGGTGCCAATATTGGTGGTTTCCTAAAGATTGCCGATTCCATGCTTGATCAGGGTGTTGTCTAATTACTGAATATTTGTAGGTCGAAATCCCGTAGGGTTTCGACAATATAGATCAAGGCGGGAATTTTTTCCCGCCTTTTTTATTGGTAAAATTGCACTGGCATAATATCTTTAAAGATTTGATATAGAAGCCAATGTTGTCAGCTTACATTTGCCTTCTTCGCGGAAGACCTGATAGATCGATAAAAGAAAGAATGAAAGAGTTATTGTTATTGATTTGCAGCATAATCTTTACTATTTATGTGATAAAGGCACCAGCAAAAAGATGCCTACTGAAAAAGTAAAGATTGAGAAGAATGTCTTGGCATAGTTTTTGGGTAGAAATGATGAATCTGAAACCTGAGCAGCAAATACGTCCCGTTCAGCGACTGACCAGACCCTTTCGGCGTTTCATTCATTTGGAAGCCTCCGGCGGGATGGTTCTTCTTGGTTGCACTATTGTTGCACTATTGATTGCCAACTCTCCTTTTGCTTCATCATATCATGCGTTTTGGAACCAATTGCTGAGTTTTACTTTGGGTGAATCTAGGATATCTTATCCATTGTGGTATTGGGTGAACGATGGCCTAATGGTTATCTTTTTCTTCGTAATTGGTTTGGAATTGAAGCGTGAACTTACGACTGGGGAGCTTAGTGAAAAGCGTAAAATTATCTTACCCGCCGCAGCTGCAATAGGCGGAGCCATTATACCAGCAATCATCTTTCTGGTACTACAACAGGGCGAACCGTCACAGTCCGGCTGGGCCATACCAATGGCAACTGATATTGCCTTTGTTGTCGGCGTTCTGAGTCTATTGAGTAAACGGGTTCCGCATAGTCTCAAGATATTCCTTCTATCTGTGGCTATAGTCGATGATCTTCTGGCAGTTTCAGTTATTGCTATATTCTTTACCGAGACCATAAACTTCATGTGGCTTGCAATGTCTGTATGTGGATTCGGCGTGATTGTGCTTATGAATAAATTGGGCATAAGAATGATTGCAATTTATGTATTGGTTGGATGTGCGCTATGGCTATTTACCCTCAAATCAGGAATTCATCCTACCATCGCCGGAGTAATCCTGGGTTTGATGACACCGGCGACCAGTTTATTGGACAGGAAATCAGCGAGAGACGCGCTGGAATCGCTTAGATTAGAATTCTCTAAGAACGATCAGAATGGCATAAATAAAGCTGACGTTGGTATGTCCGATGTAGTTCAATTCACGGTGAGAGAATCAATTTCTCCTCTTGAACGTCTTGAAACAGCTCTTCATCCGTGGGTAGTATTTGTCATTATGCCCCTTTTTGCTCTGGCCAACGCTGCCGTTTCACTTGACATATCCAGTCTTGGGGCGTCATTATCGATTGCCGTCATACTTGGATTAGTAATTGGTAAACCTTTAGGAATTCTTCTGACCTCATATTTAGTTATTACAGTTGGTTGGACAAAGCTACCTGAAAATGTGAGTTGGTTAACGATGATTGGAGCTGGGCTACTTGCCGGCATAGGTTTTACAATGTCATTATTTATTGCATCACTTGCTCTTGAAGGGAACCTTTTGGAAATTGCAAAGGGAGGAGTACTTATTGGATCTGGTATAAGCATGCTTCTGGGATTAGGTTTCTTGTTGATATCTCTAAGGAGAAGAGGGTCCAAATCATATAATGTATAGTTTTATAAATATTGGCGGTTTTGTTTGTCGAAATTGTGTCTGAGGTGGTGACCGCCGCCGAAGTAGTAAATACAATTCTGAAGATGAATAATATTGATAGATGATTTCAGGGTAACATGCTGTCAGGTCACACCCTCAATTCTTTCGGCCAAGACCTGACAGAACTATATATCCAATAAAATGATAATTCCTTGTAACTTTATCACCTCCATGTAATTACAGCAAAATGGGTTCCCTCCAGAGGCGGACAGGCGTTTTGTCATATTTCTATTTTTCACGACAATTTCGTTTAACAAAATGGCTTCGTTTCGTCAGGAAAAAGTTTTTTATCTACCAGCCTTCCTGCAAATTGCAATTTATATTTTTGTATCATTGACATCATAATTAAGGAAAGCGGGATGAATCAACGGTGATTTGATAGTGAATTTGTTTTGATAGCCCCCTCGGGCAGATGTGGACATCTGCCGCGCACAAATCACCTCCATGTAATTACGGCAAAATGGGTTCCCTCCAGAGGCGGACAGGCGTTTTGTCATATTTCTATTTTTCACGACAATTTCGTTTAACAAAATGGCTTTCCTCCTTTGAAGGACAAGCGTTTCGTCAGGAAAAAGTTTTTTATCTACCAGCCTTCTTGCAAATTGTAATTTATGTTTATGTATCATTGACATCATAATTATGTAAAGCGGGATGAATCAACGGTGATTCGATGGTGAATTTGTTTTGATAGCCCCCTCGGGCAGATGAGGACATCTGCCGCGCACAAATGGGTAATCCAAAAAAGTTACGCCGGGGCAGACGAGGCGTCTGCCGCCCACAGATTTCGACCGCTCCGAATCAGGTTTTATATGGACATAGATACATATGTTGCTATCTTGTATATTGATATATAATAACATAATAAAGGAAGGGGCAGACGAGGCCTGCCGCCCACGAAATTATGTCCAAATTGATAACACCAATAAAAATGGCAATTGAAGCTGAAGCGCGGGTTTTTAGCGACAATAATTTTAGGTATTCTGCATTATTTGAAAAATCATGTTTCGATTATTTCAATAATAATTATATGGACCATGAAAATATCAATACATGTTTTATAGAAATGGGCGTTTTCTGGCATAGATTTGATGGTCTTATTATTCGTCCGTATCCTTATCAGCGGGTTTCAAGAGCGCTCCAAGGAATAATAAATATTGCTGAAAAATGGGAATTAATTAATCCAGGGAAAAGGCTCCATAAGGGAACACCATATTATTTTTATGGAGTGATTTGTATTTTGCAGGGCGATATAGATCAAGGTCTATTATCAATGCACCAAGCATATAGGGAAGATATTTTATCAAATTTTACTGATATAAACAAACCTGCACGATCCTTTATATCATTAAATGTTGATAATAAATATCAATTCTTTCGTCAAAAAGTTGTTGAAGTTACTGATTTTTTGGAGGAATTGCTGAAAAATTACTGCAAATATAATAGTTCAAAATTCTCATTAAGCAGTTTAAGGAAATGTTTTCTTGATAATTCACTGTATAATAATGAAGCATATTATTTTATTTATTGCCTATTTAAAATTCAGAAACTCATTAAACATGTTAATGCAAATATCCGCAAAAATGAATTGGCATCATACATTGAAACATCTTCAATTTTTGAGTTATGCAAATTATCAGAGGTCTTGGTTAGGAAAATTTATAAAGATGAAGAGAGTAGGTGTGGGTATAATCTTGGCAAAAAGCCAAGCTTTACTCATTTTTTAGAATGCTTTTGCAGGGATGATCAAATAAAATTAAATTTAACGCAAAAAATTCTTACCGATACAAATAATAATAAGTTTAATCAAGACCTAGACAAAACAATATCCTCACTATTGAATAATGACTTGTCAATTAAAATAGGTTCTTCAAAATTACAGCCAATTGAATGTTCAATCTTATTGGCATATTGCCTCAGAAATTTTGGGGGCCATAAAATTGAAGATCAAAAAGTAATATATCAAAATTTTGACTCGATTATGGAATCTCTTTTCTATACAATTTTCTTTATAATCGAAAAGAAGTTATAAGATAGAAAAGATTCTATTGGCCGATCATTAACTTATTAAATTGACTTTGGATGTTTATCCAAATATTATCTAATTATAAATAATTTAACTGATACGTAGATATGGTATATGAAACCTGAAATTGATTTAAGAGATTTTGAAAAAGGGTCGGCGCGGTTTGATTCGCTGATGCCGTATAAAGTCAAGGATATTCTCCTTGTCTCAAGCCTGTATGATATGTATATCCTGCGCGAGGATGGCCAACTGGCTTATATGGTTTTATCAGAATATGCCGAGTTTAATCTGTCCAATGCTCCGGCTATCAGAAGGGTCGGCTCGGGTGAAGAGGCGCTTGAGGCCTTAAATGACAGAAAATTCGATCTGATCATAATTTTTCGTTCTCTGGTTGATATTGATTCGGTTGCCTTCAGTCGCAAGGCGAAACTGCTCTGTCCAAATATTCCGATTATCCTTCTGGCGTTTCATACGCGGGAACTGGAGATCATGAGAGAGAAGGGCGGGTATCTCGGTTTTGATAAAGCATTTATCTGGAGTGGTGAATCGAAAATATTTCTGGCTATTATCAAATATATTGAAGACAAGAAGAATGTGGAAGCCGATACTGCGCTGGTCGGTGTCCGGGTGATTATTTTGGTCGAAGATTCGGTTCGGTTTTATTCGTCATATTTACCGTTGATATACACCGAAATTATGCGTCAGACAGCCGATTTGATGTCGGAAAGTGTTAACCTTGCCCATCGATTGCTGCGGATGCGAGCGCGCCCGAAGATTTTATTGGCCGACAATTTTGAGGAAGGGTTACAGCTTTTTAAGAAATACAAGAAGTATCTACTTGGACTGATATCGGATATTCAATTTTCAAAGGATGGGCAGGATGATGCCACCGCTGGAATTCAACTGGTTGAAGAATTAAAAAAGGAGATGGCGGATCTTCCGGTTCTGCTGCAGTCATCCGACAGCAGTAAGGCTGAATTGGCGGCATCCTGCAACGCCTGCTTTTTGAATAAAAGATCACCGACGTTATTAAATGAATTGAGCGCTTTTGTTAAACAGAATTTCGGATTTGGTGATTTTGTCTTCAGGCTGCCTGATGGGACCGAGCTTGCCAGAGCGAATAATTTCCGTACAATGGAAAAATGTTTGGCCGAAGTTGATTCCGAATCGCTGGTTTACCACGCCAACAATAATCATTACTCTAACTGGCTATTGGCCCGAACCGAATTTGATCTGGCGCTGCGATTGCGCCCCAGAAAAGCAACAGAGTTTAGCAACAATGACGAATTGCGTGCTTTTCTAATGAGTACTTTCCGTGATTTTCGACATGAAAAACAGATGGGTGTTGTTACCGATTTTTCGCGGGAGAACTTTGACAGTCAGGCCGAATTTGTCAGAATTGGCGAAGGTTCTCTCGGTGGGAAGGGCCGTGGATTGGCCTTTGTTAATAGCCTTCTCAATCGATATCATGTTCACAATGCTTTTGAAGGAGTTAATATAACGGTGCCTCCATCGGCTGTCATTGGAACTTCCGGTTTTGATTTGTTTATGGAGAACAATAATCTTACTAATTTTGCTCTTGGTGACCGGACTGACGAGGAAATTGCCAAAGCATTTATAAAAGCGAGTCTGCCGCATGATCTCACCGAGGATCTCAAAGCATTTCTGGCTGTAACCGAATATCCTCTGGCGGTCAGATCATCGTCGCTTCTTGAGGATTCGCATTATCAGCCGTTTGCAGGAATTTTTGATACTCATTTTTTACCGAATAATGCATCATCATTTGAAGGGCGACTGGAACGGCTTGAGGCGGCGATCAAGTACATCTATGCTTCAGTGTTCTTAAGGAATTCTAAAAATTATATTGAAGCAACCGGCAATCGAACCGAGGAAGAAAAGATGGCTATTGTCCTGCAAAAATTAGTCGGTCAAAACCATAACGGCTATTTTTATCCGGTTATTTCCGGTATTGCACGGTCATATAATTTTTATTCGGTGGGACGAATCAAACCGGAAGAGGGGATAGCTTATGTCGCCCTCGGATTGGGGCGGACAGTTGTGGAAGGGGATAATTGCTTATTCTTTTCGCCGTCGAATCCACAGGTTTTGCCTCAGTTTTCTACTGCGCAGGATTATTTGAAAAAATCACAGCATGAGTTTTTTGCGGTTGATATGCATGATCCCGATGTCTTCCCGGAACCGGGGGGAGAGGTTGGACAAATTAAATTGCATATGGTCGAGGCCGAGGATCATGATGTGCTGAAATATATCGGCTCGACATATTCGGCAGATAACGATCGGATCTATTCCGGTGTCGGCCGCAAGGGCGCCCGTATTATAACTTTCGAGCCTATTTTAAAGTCGAAAATATTCCCGCTTGATGAAATAATAAAGTTTTTATTGCAGCTTGGCAGCAGTGCCATGAATGTTCCGGTGGAAATGGAATTTGCGGCTGAACTTAATTCCGATCCGGGCAGGAGCGATGAATTTCAGTTTCTTCAGATTCGCCCGATGGCGGTTGAAACAACGCTGGAAGATATATCGTTGTTTGATGGTGACTACGACAAGATTCTATGCAAATCAGACCAGGCATTAAGTAATGGCCGGATGACGAATATTCAAGATATTGTTTATATCCGAACCGACAATTTTGATCGTTCCAATACCGTTAAGATTGCCCAAGAGGTCGGTCGGTTTAATGAATTTTTTAAGGAAAAAGATATTCCTTATATGCTAATCGGTCCGGGTCGCTGGGGAACTTCTGATCGCTGGCTTGGTATTCCCACTCAATGGCGGCAGATTTCATCGGCGCAGGTGATTGTCGAAGCGGCTTACGGTGATTTTGTCGTTGAGCCGTCATTCGGAACTCATTTTTTCCAAAACCTGATTACATTTCAAATCGGATATATGACTATTAATAAGACCGATCAAAATAACTTTATCGATTGGGATTGGTTAAATTCAATCTCCGCAGTAAAAGAAACTAAGAATATCAGGCATGTTCATCTGCCACAGCCGCTGCTTATTCTATTTGATGGTCGCAACGGCAAAGCAGTTGTATTTAAGCGGGACTAATATTATTTATGATTATTCATCTGGTGTAAACTTATACCCGACACTGCGAATGGTATGAATATATTTCGGTTTTGACGGATCAGGTTCGAATATTTTCCGAAGTTTGACAATAAAGTTATCAACGGTGCGGCTGGTTGGATAGGCATCATAACCCCAGACAACATCGAGAATCATATCCCGGTCGACGACCTCATTGATGTGTTCGGAAAATAGTTTCATAATCATACATTCTTTTTGCGATAAATCAAATTCACCGGAAATCCCTTTGGCTCGGTATGAATCAAAATCAACCCAATTAGATCCAAACTTATATTGTTGTGATGTCGTTGAGATATTTCCATACCAAACCTGTCTTCTGAACATCGCCGCTATTCTCAATAGTAATTCTTTTAGATTAAACGGTTTGGTGATATAATCATCGCCGCCAGCCTCAAACCCGGCGACCCGATCATCGCCTCGGTCTCGGGCGGTTAGGAAAAGTATGGGAACCCAGCCCGATTCTTTTCTTATAATTTGACAAACTTCAAGGCCGCTTTTGCCCGGTAACATCACATCAAGAACAATTAAATCAAAGGCACCTTTGCGCCACATTTCTAATGCAATATTGCCATCAGGCGCAATTACAACCTTATAACCTGCCGCCTCAAGATTAATTTGCAATCCGTCGGCGATATGCTCTTCGTCCTCTACAACCAGAATTCTTTTTTTCATTTTGTCACCATTGGGAGTTCAATTATAAAAGAAGTTCCTTTATCTATCCCGGCTGACTGCGCCTTGATTGTACCGCGATGCGCTTTTATAATTTGTTCGGCAATAAAAAGCCCCAGCCCGGTTCCTTTAATTGTTTCAGTCTTACTATTGCTGATACGGTAAAAGCGATCAAAAATATTTTTGAGTTCACCGCTTTTGATACCAAACCCGGAATCGATTATTGTGATTGAAGCGCAATTATTTTGACCAATCAGTCTTACTTCGAGAACTTTTCTATCCGGCGGTGAATATTTTAATGCATTTTCAATCACAGTTTTAATTGCTCGATTTAATTCATCACTGTTGGCGCGAATTATAATTCCATCGTCAATCTCTCGCTTAAGGATACCATTTTGTTGGCTGATATTATTTTCGAAACCGTTTAGGAAATCATTGAGGTTGTTCGATAAATTTATTTCGGATAAATCCATTTTGGAATTGATAGAATCGAGCCGGCTGGCTCCAAGAACATCATCAACCATTTCATCGAGCCGGTCACAATCGACAATCATTTTATTGTAAATCTCATCTGTTTTAGAACTGTCTATATTTCCGCTCTGGAGTGTTTCCAGATATAGGCGAATTGATGTCAGCGGAGTTTTTAATTCGTGAGTCATAGCATGCATAAAATTGGTTTGGCGGGCTTTTAACTCTTCTGTCTTTTGCAGCGCCCGGTATATCAGATATGCCCCAAGTATCATAATAAGCAGGAATATTGAGCCCTCCGAAGCGAACATTTTAACCGCCCGGTGGGAGTTATCTTTTAAGTGTTCAATTGTTTGAGGCGAAATAGTGATATTGTTTTGATCGATCCATATTCCATTTTGGCCATTATGCGGAACTGAAAAATCTATCATGAAATCGTCGGCATCATCATCAAAAAGAGTAACAATAAATTGCTTGCTAAAATATATAGTAAATCCATCTTCAATGGTCGCATATAGGGTAGAGTCAATTTCACCCGCAGTTAGTTTTCCCCCCCGGTTCGTGACATATGAGTATCCCAAAACGGCACGGTTTTCCTTAATAGGTTCGAGAAGCCCAATCAACTTTTTTGGATCGATTTGAGCGGATGCGATGGCGTGGGCATGATCGACAATTTGGCAAAACATATTGTTGACCAGTTCGGAAACCGTTTCGATTTTTTGTTCTCTGTTACTTATTTGATTTTCTAATCTATCGGAACTTTGCTCGATCTGAAAAATTACCCACCAGGTCAACTGGGCAATACAGAAAATTACCAGGGCGACAAAAACAATAAAGCCGAATTTTATATTTTTCGATGAATTGTCCAATAACACCTCATTCTATTATTTATGGGATTAATTTAATCCCCTGCCTCCATTGTGACAACAGATTTGTTGCAGTAATAATAATATTTTTGTGGGAACAAATTTCAATTATCGACTGTTTTGATTGATAATTGGTAGTAATAAAATAGTTTAAATTATAATCGCTTAATCCGAAAGGGAAATTAATTATGAATGGGAAACTAATTTTAATTGCATTGATTATTGGACTTTTTGCTGTTTCAGTCGCCTTTGCCTCTGATGAATACGAGATTGATGTGGTTCATTCTTCGATTGGGTTTTCTGTCCGCCATTTGATGATTTCAAATGTAACCGGTAACTTTAACGATTTTTCCGGGAAATTGTTATTTGATGAGGACGATCTGACCAAATCTTCAGTTGAAATCGGTATCAAAACGGCAAGTGTAAACACAAATAACGAGAATCGTGATAATCACCTTCGAGCCGCAGATTTTTTCAATGCCGAGAAATTTCCTGAAATAACATTCAAAAGCAGCAAAGTTGAGAAATCCGGAGAAACCTTTGTTTTGTTGGGGAGCTTCACGATGCATGGTGTTTCAAAAGAAATATCAATACCTTTTGAGTTTATTGGGAAAATCATGGGGCCGATGGGTAAACAAATATTAGGTTTTGAGGGTAGCACAAAATTAGATCGCAAAGATTTTGGCATTACCTGGAATAAAACTCTTGATGAAGGTGGACTGGCTGTCGGCAACGAGGTCAAGATTCAATTAAATATTGAGGCAGTAAAAAAGTAGTCTATTATATAGCAACTATTAAATAACCGCCGGGCTAATTACCCGGCGGTTATTATTTTTAATTTGGATTATAGCTTTTCTTCTTGAAGATCGGATACTTCGTCTTCGTCATATCCTAGCGATTTAAAATCAATGACTCCGTTGGCCGAATGACAATTATTACAGCTTAAAGCGCCTTCCCGACGAATGGCATGACTGATTTCCATTGAAGCATCTTGCGGAATCCAGCGCGCTTCGACATTTTTCAACTGGCTGGCATCATTATATGCCCCGCCGTTCCACTGATCGGCATCCATGAATGACATGAATTAAGCAATTACAACAACAATCAATAATATTACTACAATAGTAAGAAAAATTTCATATCGACTCCCACATTATATTTTTTTGCATACCATAAAATATAATCTAATTGAATTGAAATCAAGAGGAGAATTGAATTTAGCAAGTTTGGAAATTAAGTTACAATTAATCTTCCGGTTGACGTCAATAGCTATTGTCCAGACAGGCTCAAGGAAACAAAATCGCAATAAAGCCTATTCTGATTTTCAGGCGATTTGAAAGTAGTATTAATATTCAGTTTAATATATGATAAGAAGAGCCAAATTGAAATGAATCCAATTAAGTAGAGTATTAGATTAAAAAATGATTTTTTGGAAATAATGTGTTGTCTTTTTTGTGAATATTTATTTATATAAACATTAGATGTTATGTGAAGATTTTCACATTTTAGACAAATTGAAATATAGGTGGGCAAGGTATCATGACTGATATATTAAAAAAAACTAAAATGAGTTTGATTAATTATTTTGCAGTTTCCATAATTTTATTTTTGCCATATGTGTTATCGGCAAATGAGAATACTGACTGTCTTGAGTGCCATGAGGAAACAGAATCCGAACGAGCGGTTGGCTATGATGAAAATTTAGCCCTTTCGATTCATCAGGATTTCAATTGTATTGATTGTCATGCCGATCTGGATGGAATTGAATTACCCCATGATGAGCAATTAGAAATAGTTGATTGTGGGATATGCCATGAAGATGCAGCAAAAACTTATGTCGCTCATGGCCGGGAATTGGTTGAGGAGTGCGTGGATATTCCCTGTTGTGTCGAATGTCATGGGAAACATGATATACTGCCCTCAACGGATAAACGCTCATTGACAAATCCATTAAACTTGCCTAAGACATGCGGAAACTGTCATGAGGATATAGATTTAACAGAAAGACATGAGATATTATACGGCAAAGCGGTTGAAGTTTATCAAAGCAGTGTGCATGGCCGAGCGTCAATGGGTGGAATTTATTTCGCAGCCACCTGTAATGATTGTCATTCCACCGGTGGCACGGCTCATCGTATTCTGGGACCGGGCGATCCTGAATCGGCAATCAATCATTTTAATATCCCTAAAACATGCGGCAAATGTCATAAGGCTATTGAACAGGATTTTTGGGAAGGTATCCATGGGAAACTGGTCAAACGTGGCGAAACCGATGCACCAATTTGTACTGATTGTCATGGCGAACATGGAATAATTTCTCCGTCTGACCCGAAATCACGGGTCAGTCCGGCGCGAGTGGCAGAAGCGACCTGTTCCCCATGTCATGAATCGGCCCGCCTTAACGAAAAATATGGTACGCCGACAAGGCGACTGGAATCCTGGGTTGACAGTTATCATGGATTAAAAAGTAAGGCCGGTGATATGACAGTTGCCAATTGTGCCTCCTGTCACGGGGCGCATAGAATTTTGCCGCATACCGATTCAACATCGGCTATTTATAGCGACAATCTCATCTCAACCTGCGGCGAGTGCCATAAAGGAATATCGGCCGAAATGGCATTGACTCCAATCCATAGTGATCCCGGTATATCGCAAACCCCTATCGCGAATATTGTCAGACAGATTTACATTATTTTAATTATTGTGACGATTGGCTTAATGGTTATTCATTGGCTGATAGACCTTAGAAGAGAGATTAAAAAAGTAAGGCAAAAACCTCAGATGACACGAATGAATCTAAATGAGGTCTGGCAACATTATCTTTTGATGATATCATTTATTGTTTTGGTTTTAACCGGCTTTTCCTTGAGATTCTCTGAAGCTTACTGGGTACAATTGTTATTCGGCTGGGAAGGCGGTTTTGAGCTTCGAGGCATCATTCATCGAATAGCGGCCGTTATTATGATGATATCAACCGTCTGGCATTTATTATATCTTTTTACCCCAAGAGGCAGACAGTTCTTCAAAGATATGATTCCCAATCGTACGGACTGGAATAACGTCATCCATTTAGTAAGATATAATATTGGACTGAAAGACGATAAGCCGCGATTTGGCCGCTTCATGTATGTTGAAAAGATCGAATACTGGGCCCTGATCTGGGGAACAATTGTTATGATCGTGACCGGACTAATGCTCTGGCTCGATAATTTGGCCATTCTCTGGGTTCCGAAAGGTTTTCTTGATGTTATGCTTGTAATTCATTATTATGAAGCCTGGTTGGCGACGCTGGCAATTTTAATTTGGCATATGTATTCAACGATTTTTAATCCGGGTATTTATCCGATGAATCCGGCTTGGATTGATGGAAAAATGCCGGTAGAAATGTATAAGCACGAACATCCTGATGATCCGGCGATAAAAGATATGGAAAAAGGGGAATAGGTGAAGCTAGCATCCATATTTGGGGTACTACTAATATCGACACTGGTAGTATTGCCCTTATCTGTTTTGGCTCAATCGAGTGAGGATTGTTTCGATTGTCATGAGGATGAAGAACTGACCAAGGAGCGAAACGGCCGGGAAATTTTTCTCCATATCGATGAAAGTCGTTTTGCCGGTTCCATTCATGGCGAAGCCGATTGTATCGATTGCCATGCCGATCTCGATGGTGTCGAACTTCCCCACGACGAAGAACTTGAAACGGTTGATTGCGGTCTTTGCCATGATGATATAGCCGATAAGTATAGTAAGAGCCTTCATGGTCAGGCGGTGGAAAATGGAATAACTCTGGCTCCCCGTTGCTGGGACTGTCATGGCGCCCATTATATTGATCCGGTCGATTCGCCCAATTCACAGGTTACCAAATTTAATATTCCATTTGTGTGCGGTCGATGTCATAAGGAAGGAACTCCTGTTTCCAAAACTTTTGATATTCCTCAGGATTCAATATTAAGTCATTATTCCCAGAGTATTCATGGCGTTGGACTGTTTCAACAGGGATTGACCGTTACCGCTGTCTGCAATAATTGCCATACTTCGCATAACGTTTTGCCGCATACCGATCCAAAGTCGAGTATCCATCGTGATAATGTTGCCGAAACCTGTCAGCAATGTCATGGCCGAATTGAGCAGGTGCATAAAAAAGTAATCAGGGGAGAGTTGTGGGAGAAGGAGCCTCATAAGGTTCCGGTTTGTGTTGATTGTCATGAACCCCATGAGGCGAGAAAAATATTTTATGCAGAGGGAATAGCCGACAGCGAGTGTCTTAAGTGTCACCAAAACAAAAATCTCACCGCCCAGCGGGATACCGGTGTTATCTCGATGTATGTTGATTCGATAGAGACTCATAGTTCCATTCATCGTTCGATAGCATGCGCCCAGTGTCACACTGGCGCCAATCCCAGCCTTGAGCGCTCCTGTGCTTCTGTTGCCAATAAGGTTGATTGTTCTATCTGTCACACAGAAATTGTAGACACGTTTGCAACAAGTATGCATGGTAAGCTTGGGAATCGGGGAGACCAGCGAGTTCCTGAATGTACAACATGTCACGGGATTCATGGCATGAAAAGTTTTAAGGACCCGACCTCAAAAACATTTCCGACCAAGGTGCCTGAATTGTGCGGTCAATGTCACGGCCCGGAAGGTGTTGCCCTAAAGGAAATGGCCGATGGAGAGGTTGATCCGGTTACCGGTTATCTCAAAGGCATTCATGGCAAGGGTCTAATAGAAAGCGGTCTGATTGTTACCGCCAAATGTACCGATTGTCATTCGACTCATAATATGCTCCCCAAAGATGATCCTAACTCATCGGTTCATAAGGATAATATTCCGCAAACCTGTGCCCAGTGCCATGAAGGGATTTTCGAAAAATTTGCCAATAGTGTGCATTGTGAGGAAACAAGCGATTCTGATTTACCGCTTCCCAAATGTGTTGACTGCCATGATTCGCATTCAATTACCCGAACGGACAAGGCTGGATTTAGAACTGAAATTATGGATCAGTGCGGGAAATGTCACCTTGAGGTGACGGAAACATATTTTGAAACGTTTCATGGTAAGGTTTCCAAGCTTGGTTATGGTGCCGCCGCCAAATGCTTTGACTGTCACGGCTCGCACAATATATTGGCGATCAATAATCCGAATTCGACCTTATCGCGCCAGAATATTGTCAAAACCTGTGGAGCCTGCCATGAAGGATCACACCGGCAGTTTGCCGGGTATCTGACTCATGCGACGCATCATGATCGCGATAAATATCCAATCCTGTTTTATACTTTCTGGTTTATGACAATTCTTCTTGTTGGGACGCTGATTGTATTTGGAACGCATACATTATTGTGGTTGCCGCGCTCATTTAAAATGATGAAAGAGCATCAGAAGATTCGTAAAAGAAGTGTTGGCCAAAAAGTATATAGTCGTTTTTCGCCGCTTCAGCGCCGTATGCATATTTTAGTTATTATTAGTTTCCTTGGTTTGGCCATTACCGGTATGACTCTGAAATTCTCATACCTGGGATGGGCGCAGTGGATATCAGGTATGTTTGGCGGCTTTGAGTCGGCCGGTTATATTCATCGGGTTTGCGCCATAATAACATTTGTCTATTTTGGTTTGCATATTTTTGATGTCATCCGAAAGAAAAGGCAATCAGGAAAATCATGGTTTAAATATCTTACCGATGAAGATAGTATGCTGCCGAATAAAACTGATTTAAAAGAGATTGTTCAGACGCTCAAATGGTTTATCGGGATGGGACGCCGGCCAAGATATGGGCGCTGGACCTATTGGGAAAAATTTGATTACTTTGCCGTTTTCTGGGGAGTGGCAATTATTGGTTCGACCGGTTTGATGTTATGGTTCCCTGAATTCTTTACACTATTTCTTCCCGGCTGGATGATTAACGTTGCCACAATTGTTCATTCTGATGAAGCTCTTCTGGCGGTTGCTTTTATATTTACTGTTCATTTCTTTAATACTCATTTTCGTCCAGATAAATTCCCGATGGACACGGTTATTTTTTCTGGCCGAATAACAGTTGATGAGTTAATGGAAGATAGACCACGCGAATATGAAAAATTAGTCGCCAATAAGGAATTGGGCAAACATTTGGTAGACCCGATGCCGGAGCCGTTCCTTAAGGGATTCAAGATTTTTGGTGCAATCGCTTTGACAATTGGTATCATCTTAATTTTACTGATCATCTGGGCAGAAATTTTCGGTTATAGATAACAAACGGGATGAACGAAAGTATATTCCAGATTGAATCGTGAATAAAAAGTTGAGAAATGATTCAAAATCTCTTGCTATATTTCACGAGGTATGGTAATATGGATAAAATCAGTATTGTTTTAAAGGAAATGTAACTATGTCATTGAGAGAAATGAAGTTGCCAAGGCTGGCTTACAATTGGATAAGCGGCATTGGCATTATTATTGCAGTTGTAACCGGCGTCCTGATGACATTTTTATATATAATTGGAATATTTGCTAAGGTTACCAATCCATATCTCGGCATTTTCTTATATATGGTTCTGCCGCCGGTATTAATAGGCGGTCTTATTTTGGTTCCACTTGGAATGTTAAAGACATGGTACAGATTCAAAAAATCCGGAGTGGCATCGTATCCAACCTGGCCATATTTTGATCTGAATAAAAAAAGTCATAGAAACGCCGCATTGCTTTTTATTGTTGGCTCGATTTTCTTTTTAATAATAAGTGCTGTTGGTGGATATGAGGCCTTTCACTATTCTGAATCAGTTAATTTCTGCGGTAAAACCTGTCACTCGGTAATGAAACCTGAATTTGTTGCCTATCAAAATTCACCTCACGCACGGGTTTCCTGTGTTAGTTGCCATGTTGGTCCCGGTGCCGATTGGTATGCCAAATCGAAGATGTCAGGATTGTATCAGGTTTATGCGGTTCTGGCAGACAAATACCCGAGGCCGATACCGACGCCGATTGCTAATCTTCGTCCCGCCCGGGAAACTTGTGAGCAGTGCCACTGGCCAGAGAAATTTTTTGGCGCTCAACAAAAATCATTCAACCATTATATGTATGATGAAGAAAACAGTTACTGGCCAATTGAAATGTTGATAAAGGTTGGCGGCGGTAATCCGGAATCCGGACTTACTTCAGGCATCCATTGGCATACATTTATTGCCAATAAAATTGAATATATTGCTCGTGATGAGCGTCATCAGGAAATTCCCTGGGTGCGGGCAACCAATGTAAAAACGGGGTATCAAACTGTTTATCAGGATACAGAAAATCCTCTTACCGAGGAAGAGATTGCTGCTGCGGAGCCGCGTGTGTTTGACTGTATGGATTGCCATAATCGTCCGAGTCATATTTATAACTCGCCCGATCATGCCATTGATGAAGCGCTTTATACAGAAAAAATTGATGTCACCCTACCGGAGATAAAACGGATTTCAGTTGAAGCAATGGCTGAACTATATGAAACCGAGGAAGCTGCATGGCATGGGATTGCAAACAGAATCAAAGATTTTTATAGTGAAGAGTATCCTGATATATATAATGAGAAACAGGATGAGATCAACGAAGCGATTTTGGAGGTTCAGGATAAATATCAGAAGAATATTTTCCCCGAAATGAAAGTAAGATGGGAAGAGTATCCTAATAATATCGGACATTTTGGCAATCCTGGCTGCATGCGGTGCCATACCGGCAATCTTCAGGCTAAGGATGGCTCCATAATAACCAGAGATTGTAATAGCTGCCACACTATACTTGCTCAGGGGAGCGGTGAGAGAAGTATGATGGCTAAATCGATGGACGGTTTGGAATTTGTCCATCCTGAAGATATTGATGAAGCCTGGAAAGAGATGGGCTGCCACGAGTGCCATAGCGGAACGCAGCCATAAAAGAAGTAGACAAGTAAGACATAAATTGTATATATAAAAAGTTAATAATTGTTAAGAAGAATATGAGCGATAATAATTCCAGACGAAAATTTTTATCTTGGCTAACCGGATTAGGGAGCGTGGCATTTCTTGGGTCGATCATTTATCCGGCGTATAAGTTTCTTGTCCCGCCTGAATCGGGCGAGGCGAATGTTTCTCAAGTGAAACTTCCTTTTACCCGTTCCGAAATTGAAGGAGATGAGAAAAAAGCCAAAACTTTTAAATTCGGCCGGACCCTTGGTTTAATTGTTTTAACCGGTGAAGGTGAACTCAAAGCAATGGCTGCCACCTGCACTCATTTGGATTGTACCGTGCAGCATCGTCCCGATCTCGGTATTATCTGGTGCTCATGTCATAATGGGCGATATGATCTTGATGGTAAGAATATTTCCGGTCCTCCGCCCAAACCTCTTGAACAGTATATTGTCAATGAGATCAAGGGTGAAATATTTGTCTCGAAGGAGACAGCCTAATGGATGGCTCCCAAAATGGCCTGATAAAAAAAGGGTACCAATGGCTTGATGATCGGCTGCATATAAATTCGCTGGTTGAATATATGAGCAGCAAAGAGGTTCCCAAGCACAGCCATTCAATTTTCTATTATTTAGGCGGCATTACTCTTTTCTTATTTATTGTTCAGATTATTACCGGTATTCTTTTATTGATGTATTACCGTCCCGGCGCCGATTCGGCTTATGAATCAGTAAAATTTATTGTTTCCGAAGTCTCTTTTGGATGGCTGATTCGAGCGATCCATTCATGGTCGGCAAATCTGATGGTACTGTCTGCCTTCCTGCATATGTTTACCGTCTTTTTTACCCGCGCGTATCGGAAACCGCGGGAGATGACATGGTACACCGGGATGGGGCTTTTGGCACTTTCGATGACCTTTGGTTTTTCCGGGTATCTTTTACCATGGAATGAATTGGCTTTCTTTGCTACTCGCGTTGGTACGGGTATGGCCGGTGCAATGCCGGTTATTGGTGATTATTTGATGGTGATCATGCGAGGCGGAGAAGAGGTCACCGGGGCAACTATTGGAAGATTCTTTGGTTTGCACGTTGCCATTTTACCGCTTTTGACAACAGGTCTGTTGACCTTGCATTTAGTATTTATTCAGCGTCAGGGAATGAGCGAACCGATGAACTGGGCTGGGAAAAAACAGGAAGACAAAAAATTTATGAAATTTTTCCCAAATTTCATTTATCGCGATGCATTGGTTTGGCTGATTGCATTAAACATATTGGCTCTCTTGGCAGTAATATTCCCCGATGGTATCGGTGTGGTGCACTGGCCTTTGGGAGAGAAGGCCGACCCGTTTGCGGCTCCTCCGGCGGTTATTCGACCGGAGTGGTATTTTATGTTTGCTTTTCAGGCGTTAAAGATGTTGCCGGCTCATATCTGGTTTATTGAAGGCGAACTTTTTGGGATTATTGTTTTTGGAATAGGCGGATTAATCTGGATGTTGATTCCATTATTGGATCGTCGAGCTAATGAGAATAAACGATCTCCGATGGTCATGGCTTTTGGAACATTTATTGTCCTGTTCATTGTGGTGATGACAATTGTGGGATATTTGGTGGAATAGGGGCAAAATAGAATGATAAAATTTGTAATTATATTTATTGGATTGTTACTGTTTTCAATTAATGGATTTGGCTCAGTTAACAACTGTATGAGTTGCCACCTTGATTTAGAAGATGAGGGCGGTAGTGCCTCCAAATTTGCAAAAGATATCCATTCGCAAAAAGGTTTAGGCTGTGCCGATTGTCATGGTGGTGATCCAACTTTGGATGATATGGATGATGTGCGCGATTCCAGGGGATTTCGCGGTGTGCCCAATCATCTGGAAGTCCCTGACTTCTGTGCGCGCTGTCATTCCGATGCCACCTACATGCATAATCATAATCCATCGTTGCCGGTAGATCAGTTGGCGAAATATAAGACCTCGATTCATGGCCAACTTTTATTTTCCGCAAAAGATAAAAAAGTAGCCAATTGTGTCTCGTGCCATTCGGTTCATGAAATCGGTAATGGTCAGATGCCTTATTCCAGTACTCATCCGTCCAATTTGCCGGCCACCTGCGCGAAATGCCACTCCGATAAAGATTATATGGCTGAATACAAGATACCGACCGACCAATTTGAAAAATACAGTTCCTCGGTTCATGGTCAGGCGCTTCTCGAGCGAGGTGATCTCGGTGCACCGGCCTGTAACGATTGTCATGGAAACCATGGTGCTGCTCCTCCCGGAGTATCCTCACTGGCCGCGGTATGTGGTGTTTGTCATGCCCTTGAAGCTGAACTATTTGAGAAATCACCGCATGCCGATGCTTTTTTAGAAAATGATTTTCCGATGTGCGAAACTTGTCATTCCAATCATGATATTGTAAAACCATCTGATAAAATGATAGGTACTGCCGAATCTTCTCTATGTACCGAGTGCCATGCTGCCGATGATGGCACCATCGGGTTGCCAACCGCTGACAGCATCCTGACTTCGTTGAATAATCTTGTTTTGGCACATCTCAATGCTAAACAAAGTCTTGATGAGGCGATATTAAAAGGAATGATGACAACTAACGAAGAGTTTCTATTAAAAGAAGTTGACCAGTCGCTGATTCAGGCTCGGACTTTGATTCATTCTTTTGATATGGATTCGGTCGCTCCCAAAGCGATGGAAGGTATTGCTAAAGCTGATACGATCATCGTAAATTCAGCCGGGCTTATCGATGAGTATTATTTCCGGCGCAAAGGTTTGGCGGTTGCTACTCTGATAATTACATTTCTGGCCTTTATGTTATATCGAAAAATACGGAAAATCGAGCAGAAGTAACTCAAATCAAAATTCTCCAAATTGGCAATAAAAAAAGCTGCCGGGATAAATATCCCGACAGCCAACCTAAATGCATTAACATAGGAGAGAAACTTAGAATACGAATCTAATGCCGGATCTAATCATAAACATTGAACCGGATTCAATTCCATACACATACCCTTCGTTATCTTTCAATTCAGCATACTCACCATCTGCCGTCCAAACCACATCTTTTGAAAGCATATATTCAAGTCCTAATGAGAAATTCATCAATTGATAATCGAGGTTTGAATAATCATGCATATGTAGAAATGTGAAATCCTGATGGCCAAGATCGGTGATATCATTAATCTCGTCATAAAGACGATCGGTTATATCAGGGAAAATGACCTGATCCATCTCGGCGGTCGATTTATTGTAGCCAACCGTACCATGGAATTTCAGTTTAGGTGAATAAATATAAGATGTCGTAAGATAAAGATTCTGGGACTTGGTTTCATAATCAGACATGGCATAGGCAGAACCATAATGAACTGCTTGATATAGGTCGTCGACCGGATCGCTCACGGCGTCCGTATACATATGACCTGCTCAGCCATCGAACAGTGCAATGGCGACTGGTCCCCGCGATTTTTTAAACGCGTAAGAACCTCCAAACGATACGGCCAAATTCTGATTAAGATTAACATTTAAAGCCAGGCTTGGCTGCATCGAAAAATGACTAACATCAAGGGAATCGAGATCGTCGTTCTTATCATATTTCGCTTTAAATCCAAAATTCAGATTTACTTTATTATTAGGCCGCCAGCTGGAGGTCACATCAATAACATGTGCCTGCGTCGGAGCCGTTGTAATATCCTGATAGCGAAGAGCCTCCCTTTGCCAATAATACACAAAGGCTGTACCATCAACCGGATTTAAAACATCGCGGCCTCGTGCCTCAAATAAACCTTTGGCTGAGGTAAAAGGATTTGAAATACTCTCAAATCGATATTTGATTGATGCCGAATGTCTTAATCCTTTACGGAAGCGGATTTTCGCTTGACCAAACAGAGTTGTTGTGGCATCGGCATCTTCGGCGGGATAATACTCGCGATCAATCGACCGTAATCCAGCAGTAAAAGATGCTGTCAGTTTTCTGTTCAATCTTGAGATAATCTCAACCGAACCTCGCAGATCGACTCTGTTTAGCGAAGAATATCGAGTGAAATCGAAATCCTTTGGCGTACTGGATTGTCCATCCCTAAAGAGAGGCAGATCAATAAAAGTACTATCAACTTCAAGTTTGGTGACGCTGAATTTTGCAATCAAGCGGGTAAGTTTAGCCAGCGATGTTGAATAAAAAGCAGAACCGCTAATTGCTGAGCTTGACAAATCGTTGTTTTTGTTGGTCGCCTTACTAAAACCGATTGAACTGCCATAACTGCTATTGCCAGCATCCCCTTTATAAGTCACCTTGTGTGATAACTTCTCGGTTTTGGGATATACACCAACTGGCAAGTTCGCATCTTCATAAATCAATCGGGATTCAAATTCAGCGCCGGAACCGCCATTGACCGGATGCCTGGCATCGTCAAAATGGCCAAAATTAGCAGGGGCTTTCGATTCAAAAGCGCGATAGTCAAATTGATAACCGACTGTACTTTTGCCAATATCGGCTTGCAGTCCTGCCATAATCTGATGAGTAATTTTGTCGATGGTGGCCGTGCTGGATGTTATATGGCAACTGAAGCAATGATTGCTGGCAAGATGTTGTTCTGTTCCGGTCTGTAAAACTGTCCGATGCGCCGCAATTAGTCTGATATTATTTTTCTTAGACAGCCTAAGATTAAAGTTACTTTCAACTTCTTTGCGGTGCACGTAATAGTCAGTACCCGGATCAAGGATTTCATGGGTCAGTATTTTACCACCACCAGCTTCTCTGGTTTCCAGGTTGGTTAGCAAATCCTGTTCGGCCTGTTTGTACATCGACCGATATTTAAAACCGGCAGAAAAACCATCGCCGATCCTGCTTGACATATCAGCCACGATATTATTCTCATCACGATATTTGCCATTTAATGAGTAAATATGGTTGATGCCGCGTGATAGATAATCAATACTGAATTCAGGCAGGAATTCATCATCGCCATTTCTAAACTCGCCGATTTTTTTTGTATAATCGGTAAAATCGGTATAACTGGAACCGACCCAAACCGAATATTTCTCGTCAATCGCATCTTCTTGACCCGATGCAACCATGAAGGTTAGCGCGATAAGAAGGAGGTTTTGAAGCGTAATTGTTAAAAATCTTTTCATTATATCCTCCTATCTTGTCAGGGCATTGCCTGAAGTTGAAATTGTCTGAGACGGCATATCACTGCCATGAATCTCAGTATGACATTGAGTACATTTGGTCAATATACCGATTTTCCAGCCATCGACTGTTGTTGTACCTGCTCGTTCCGGCGCCTGAGGGTTTTCAAAATCGCCATCCCATCCTTCAACTGCGGCATGAAAATGCATCGCATGGCAATTGAGGCAAAGTGCCGGTTCTGTCTGGGTTAAAAGATTGTCCGCTACCGTTCCGTGCGGCGAATGACAAAGCATACAATCTTCATTAACCGGGGCATGTTCAAAAATGAATGGCCCCTCTTTTTCCGGATGACAGCTAAAACATAATTCCCGGGTGGAGCTTTCGTGTGCAAAGGTCGCTTGTCCACCATGCGGATCATGGCAGTCAAGACAGCTCATGTTGCCCTCTTTTAGGGGATGATGCGATGGCATAAAGGCAGCGGCTTTGACATCAAGATGACATTCGGTGCAAAGATTATTAATCTTTCCGGTTGTCATTGCTTCATACTCAGAGTGAATGGAATGACAGCTTGAGCAATTCATGTCAGCGGCGTTATGGTCAGTCATCGCCCAATTACTAAAATTGTCAGTATTGTGACAATTTAAACAAGTTGACTTTCCATCAAACTGATCCTGTTTGGCCGGGTTAATGATCATAGCCGGATCCTGATTTTCGACATGTGCCGATCCCGGGCCATGACACGATTCACACGAATTTTCTGAGGCCTTACTCAGCAATGTACCATGCATGGTTTTTGCAAAATCGTTTCCCACATCCTCATGGCAATCCAGACATACGCTACTTCCTACAGAAACAGCGTCTGCCGGTGGCATCTTGGCTTTCACCGATGTCGATGATAAAACGATCATGCAAAAAAACATAACCATGGAGACCCCGAATAGAATTGACTGAGGTCTTGTTTGTTTTTTCATCCTAGTCCTTTTCCCTTGTTTGTGGTTGGTTTAATATATAATTAATATTTTATTTTCTGAGTCCGCGTGCGAATATTGGTACATTATTTTTCATGATTTCTTCCGGTTTAAAATCACCGCCCTGCATGCCTTTCCAAAGGTTGATGCCGAGAACGCACTCGGTAATCATGCCGGTAAAACAATTGGCCGTTATTATAGGATTGATAGGCCTAATCAAATCATTTTTCTTAAGCCGTTCCAATGCTCTTCTGAGAATAGTTATATATGGAAGTCGTAAAGTATTAACGATATTTTTTGTCAAGGTATGTTTTTTAAGAGAACAGAAAAGAAGGAGGCGGAATAACTCAGGATTTGATAAATAGATTTGAAATATATGTTTCGATATGGCAAAAAGAATTTCCTCGATATCATTTAGTTTTTCGATCTCCTTTGAAAGAGAGGAGGTATCGATTTTCTCCTTTAATGCTTTTAGGACTTCTGAAAACAGTTCTTCTTTTGAGGAGAAATATCTATATAAAGCCGGTTCGGAGATACCGCATGATTTGGCCAGTGAAGCGACCGTCGTTTTTTCATATCCTAATTTTGAGAATGATTCAGTTGCTTTTTCAATAATCTGCTTTCGGCGCTCCGCAGAGGCCAATCTTTTTTGTTTTTTCTCAGTCATAATTAATCTTTAACTACAAGTTAGTTATCGTTCACTAACATAATATATTTATAGATTTGTCACAGAATTGTCAAGAAAAAAAAGGGGAGAATGATATATTATTCACATTGGGGAATAATTGGATATTTGATATAACTCAGTAACTTATTTTAAGGTATTTAGTTACGGAAATAAAAAAAGGCGCCCGTTAACGGCGCCTTTTTTAAAAGATATTGTTATCTTATCCCTTTTTTTCCTCAGCCTTTTTGGCCATTTCATGCGAGCCTTTTGTTTTCATTTTCTCGAAATCGAATTTTTCTTTGGCGCGGAATTTCTCGGGAACATTGTCATGACAGACTTTACAGGTCTTCTCATCCGGCATGATCAGACCGGCGGCTATTGCTTTCTCATGATCTTCCATTGTTGATTTTTTCTTATAATCGGCTCCGGCGCCATGACAGGCTTCACACTGAACACCTTCCAATAATACACCCTTAGCGGTAGTTCCGGTCGTGTGACACTTGACACAATCCTTATCCTTTTTCTCTTCGTCTGACAGAAGATCATAGACTTTGGCATGTTTGGACTCGGCCCATGAAGGATGAATGCCGTCTTTTTTGTGGCACATTTTACATTTCTTTTCGCCAACAAATTCATGTTTGGTTTTTGCTTCTTCGCCTGAAAATGCCAGACTGCCAAAAAGCAAAACGACGGCGAGAAGAGTGGTGAGGATAGTTACTTTTTTTAACATTGATGAACCTCTTAAATTAATTATATATAATATCTTTATTGTCCTATATTAATTACCATATCATTTATACAAAAAAAAATGTCTTATGGCAATTATTATTTTGATTTTATACTACCTTAAAATCAAAAATAATCATCAACAGTTATGGCCATTTTTCTGTATCTTATTGCAAGTTATTGTTGGTCAGTATATTATAAGCTCTTGGTAAATAAATTTGTTAGATACTATTATTTTATAATAGATTGAAATAATTGTTTGATAGATACTAATACAGAAAAGTAATAACATGATGAATTACAAATTGGATTAATATCGTTGACTTTGTCTGGTGATAATCTTAGAATGTTTTTTGCAGCTGGGGATGGAGTCTCTGGTTACCATCCTTGTTTGAATTACTTTTGATATGGAGAACTCCATAAATGCTTCAGAAACTTGTCTGGCTTTCCATTGCCGGAGCTCTGGGAACACTTGCTCGTTATGGGTTGTCAGGTTATCTCAATAGAATTAACGGTGCCTCTTTTCCTTGGGGGACAGTTGCTGTCAATATAATTGGATGTCTTCTGGCCGGACTGGCTTGGGCGCTGTTTGAAAAAAGATGGCCTGTTTCGGTTGATATTCGGATGATTGTATTAATCGGTTTTATGGGTGCTTTCACCACCTTTTCGGCTGTGGTCTTAGATACCGGTGAGCTGCTCCGTTCAGCAGAGTGGATGCGAGCAGTGGCCAATGTTTTATTGCAAAACGGCGTCGGAATTATTGCTTTGTTTATTGGAGTGGCACTCGGACGGTTAGCCTAAATTGGTATATGAAGGTGGTTGTTCTGCAAATTGTTAATATCACCGGCTATAATAGACATCCCGAATATTATTATAGTCAGTAATTATTTCAAATTATTTGTCTGTTTTGTGTGTGATTGTATCTTCTTCATACTATTGGAGTTGTCTTTTTAAATGTAGGATTTATCCCATACAACATGAGTCATTATGAAACGACGGTATCAAATATTACTTGACAAAATGGACTTATTCTATATACTATTTCAATGAGTAACAAAACCACATTTAAATCCATTGCGAATTTTTCCGATAACTATTATTGGAATAGCTTTTATTTTTGGTGGTATCAATTGCCAAATGATAGTGGATTAAATGCTGTTATGGTTTCTCCCTAACAAAAGAGAAAATAAATTGTTTAACCCGCTATCGTAAATCGATAGTGGGTTTTTTTTTGGCATAAGAGGCAAATATGAAAAATGAGAAAACAACAACCGACAGTTCCCAAAAAAGCGGCAAAGTCATGAAAGTAATGACCAAAGAGATGCCGGCTGATTTGGAAAACCCGGTCTCGGAATATTTGAAACTCAAAAATTATGGAGCCAAAATCCTTCTGGAAAGTGTCGAGAGCGGAACGATTTTGGGGCGGTATTCCTTTATAGGGATCAAGCCGAGTTCCAAAATTATTATTGATCAGAATGAACTGGTCATTAAAAATGGCGGGCCAGATATTAAAATTCCGCATTCCGGAGTCGATTCTCCCTTGGAATCTATTAAAGATATATTGGATGATTTCAAGCTGGAGGTTTCATCAGATTACCCGCCTCTTCTTGGGGGAGCGGTTGGCTATATCAGCTATGATTTTGTTCGTTTCTTTGAAAAAATTCCGAACGAAACGGAAGACTCTCTTAATATGCCGTTGGCTCTTTTTTATCTGATTGATACGCTGTTGGTTTTTGATCATGTTAAACGATGCTTAAAAATTATGACTTTGGTTGAAGAGGGCCAGGAAGATTCTGCACTGGATAAGATTATTCAAATCGTAAAAAGGCTTTCATCACCTCTGATGATGCCAGATTATTCTTCCGTCAATAAAAGCACAAAAAATCTCAAATCCAATTTTGAAAAAGAGGAATTCTGCGAGGCGGTAAGAAAAGTAAAAGAATATATTGTCGCCGGTGATGCTTATCAATTGGTGATTTCACAGCGATTTAGCGGAACCACTGAGTCGGAACCGTTTATGATTTATCGCGCCTTGAGAATGCTCAATCCTTCTCCTTATATGTTTTTCCTCGATTTTGATGACATCAAACTGGTTGGTTCATCACCTGAGGCTTTGGTTCGGCTTGAAAAAGGAGTTGCCACGGTCAGACCGATTGCCGGAACCAGACCGAGAAGCGAAGATATGGAAGAAGATAAAAAACTCGAAGAACAATTACAATCCGATGAAAAAGAAAAAGCTGAGCATGTTATGCTCGTTGATCTGGGTCGTAATGATCTTGGGCGCTGTTGTGAAATCGGTTCGGTCAAGGTGACCGATTTCATGAAAACCGAGCGCTATTCTCATGTGATGCACATGACTTCAAATGTTGTCGGCAGATTAAAACCTGATTTGGATCAATTCGATCTGTTTAAAGCTGCTTTCCCGGCTGGAACCGTTACCGGTGCACCGAAGATAAAAACAATGCAATTGATTGAGGGACTTGAAAGCACCCGCCGTGGCCCGTATGCCGGAGCGGCAGGATATTTCAGTTTGACCGGTGATATGGATTGGTGCATTACTATCAGAACGATAATAATGAAAGATAAAGACTTTTTCCTGCAGGCCGGCGCCGGAATTGTCGCTGACTCTGTCCCCGAAAAAGAATACCAGGAAACCTGTGACAAACTCGCGGCTCTCAAAAAAGCAATTGAAATGGCCGAGGAGGGATTCTAATGATACTGATTATAGATAATTACGATTCTTTCACCTGGAATCTGGCTCAATATATTGGCGAGTTTGGAAAATCGTTTCAGGTAATTAGGAATGACGAAATCAGTTTGGATGATGCAATAAAACTTGATCCGTCTCATTTGGTTATTTCGCCCGGACCCGGTCGTCCGGAAAACGCAGGTGTCTCTTGTGAATTAATTTCTCACTTCACTGGAAAAATTCCAATTTTGGGCGTTTGTCTGGGACATCAATGTATTGCTTATGCTTTTAAAGGTAAAATTGAAAATGCCGCAATTTTAATGCATGGAAAAACATCAATGGTCTTTCATAATGGGGTCGGTATTTACAATGGCCTGCCGAACCCGTTTGAGGCGACTCGTTATCACTCCCTTATGGTTGGTGAAGATGATCTGCCGGAAAATTTGCAGATCACTGCTCATACTTCAGAAGGCGAGATTATGGGGATCAGAATCAATGGTTATCCGGTTGATGGTGTCCAATTTCATCCTGAATCTATTCTAACCAAACATGGCAAATTATTGATCTCCAACTTTCTCAACGGCAGACAATAGGATGATCAGGGAAGAGATAAATAAAGTTCTGGATGGTGTTGATCTTTCGACTGATGAAAGCAACCATGTCATCGATTTAATAATGTCAGGCAAAGTTTCGCATATCCAAATTGCCGCATTCCTGACTGCGCTGCGTCAAAAGGGGGAGACCTCTGATGAAATAATCGGAGCTGCGCGGGCGATGCGGGATAAGGTTGTTCGTATCAATCATCACCAAGAAGCTCTTTTCGATAATTGTGGAACTGGTGGCGATGGCGCCGGAACTTTTAATATTTCAACAACAACATCATTTATTCTGGCTGGATGCGGTTTAGCTATTGGGAAACATGGCAATCGTTCGGTTTCAAGTCAGTGCGGAAGTGCCGATGTTCTTCAGGAGCTTGGTGTTGATATAATATTAACTCCGGAACAGGTCGGGTTATGTATCGACGAAATCGGAATCGGTTTTATGTTTGCACCGGCTCTTCATCCGGCGATGAAAGAAGTTGTCCCGGTAAGAAAAGAGCTCGGCTTTCGGACGATATTTAATCTTCTCGGACCGATGACCAATCCGGCTTTTGCGACGCATCAAATGATCGGCGTATTTTCGGGATCATACACGTCATTACTCGCTGATGCCGCCGGTGAGCTGGGGATAAAAAGAGTTGGTGTCGTTTATAATCAATGCGGTATTGATGAGATAACGACTGCTGGCCCCAATAAGATCAACTTTGTTTTTAATGACACAAAGGAAGAGTTGCTCTTCGATCCTGAAGAGTACCAGTTTAAAAAATGCTCAATAGAAGATTTGGCCGGTGGAAACGCCGAAGAAAATGCCGGGATTACCCGTTCGATATTAAACGGTGAGTTGGGACCAAAAAGAGATACTGTCATATTAAACAGTGCTATCGGCCTGCTAATAGCCGAGAAGGTCGGCGATATCAAAGAGGGAATTGAACAGGCGGTCGAAGCAATTGATTCCGGTCAGGCGACTGATAAGTTAGATAAACTGATAGCATTTACAAGGGGGCTTTCAAATGCTTAATGAAATAGTAGCAAAGAAGAAACAACAGTTACAGGCAATTGATCAAAAAAGAGAAATAGAAAAAATAAGCGAGGCTATTGATGATTTGCCTCCGACCAGAAGCTTGAAGAGAAGTATCTGCAAGGACTACACAATATCAATTATTGCCGAAATTAAAAGACGTTCGCCGTCTAAAGGGATTCTTATCGAAAATCTTCAGGTCGATAAAATGGTAACAATATATGAAGAAGCAGGTGCCTCGGCGATTTCTGTTTTGACCGAGAGTAGTTACTTTGACGGTTCCGTTGATGATTTAAAGCTGGCGAAAAAAAGTAGTACTCTTCCGATTTTAAGGAAAGATTTTATTTTCGAAGAATATCAGGTTTGGGAAAGTCGATCTATTGGTGCCGATGCAATTTTGCTGATTGTCGGTCTTATGTCTCCTGATAAGATTAATCATCTGTACATGGTTGCCGAGCAGTTGGACCTGGAAGTTTTGTTTGAAGTTCATGATGTGTGTGAATTTGAAATCTTAAGACTTATTCATCCCCAGATTATTGGAATCAATAATCGTGATCTGAAAACTTTTGAAGTAAATCTGGAAACCTCTGAGACTCTGGCACCGATGATCCCGCCTCGAATAGTTAGAGTTGCCGAAAGCGGCATTAATAGCCGGGACGATATTATCAGAATGGAAGAGAGTTGCATTGATGCTGTTCTTATCGGCGAGGCAATTATCACAAATCCCGATCCGGGAAGAAAAATCAGGGAGCTATTAGGCAAGCAATGACGACGAGAATAAAAATATGCGGCATAACTAATCTGGATGATGCAAAAAAGGTCGTGGAATTAGGTGCTCATGCCATCGGATTTGTGTTTGCCGAAAGCCCGAGAAAAATTGAGCCGTCAGTTGCCAGAGAAATTTCAAATTTGCTACCACCATTTATTAGCAAGATCGGTGTTTTTGTCAATGAAGAGATAAAGACAATCAAAGAGATGTATGATTACTGTTTTTTGGATGCGGTACAGTTGCACGGAGATGAAGACAGCCAATATATCAATGCGCTATCATTACCATTTATTAAAGCGTTTAAAGTTAGCGGCAATGAAGTGATCAAACAGATTGAAAAATTTGGTTTGCCATATTTTCTGCTTGATGCATTCGATAAAAATCTGTCAGGTGGGACCGGAAAAAAATTCGACTGGCAGATTGCAATTGAAGCTTCAAAACTTGGAGATATCATCTTGTCTGGCGGATTGAACCAAGCCAATATCAGAGAAGCACTTGAAACAGTTAATCCGTATGCGGTTGATGTTAGCAGCGGAGTTGAAAAAAGTCCAGGCAAGAAAGATTTTCAAAAAATGGAATCAGTAATTAATGAGGTTCATAGATGGAACAGCCGAATAAATTAGGATACTTTGGCGACTATGGTGGCCGTTTTGTTCCCGAGACGCTTATGGCGGCTCTTCTGGAACTTGAGGAAGGTTACAAAGACGCGCTAAGAGATCCTGAGTTCAAATCCGAACTTAAACGGTTGCTAAGTACCTATGTTGGCCGTCCTACTCCTTTGTATTTTGCCAAGAGTTTAACGATGAAATATAAAGGTGCTCAGATATATCTTAAACGGGAAGATTTGGCTCATACCGGCGCACATAAAATCAATAACTGTATCGGACAGGGATTATTGGCCCGAAGGATGAACAAAAAACGGATTGTCGCCGAAACTGGCGCCGGGCAACATGGAGTTGCGGTTGCTACGATAGCAAGTTTGTTCAATCAGAGTTGTGTTATCTATATGGGTATTGAAGATATGAAACGGCAGGCACCTAATGTTGCTCGGATGAATCTTCTTGGAGCAGAAGTAGTCCCGGTTGATTCGGGAAGTAAAACATTAAAAGATGCAACCAATGAAGCAATTCGTGACTGGGTAACAAATGTCGAAACGACTCATTATATTATCGGTTCCACGGTTGGTCCGCACCCATATCCAAAATTAGTGCGCGATTTCCAAGCGGTTATCGGTCGGGAAACAAAGATCCAAATTAAAAAACAAATCAATCGTTTGCCGGATCAGATTATTGCTTGTGTTGGCGGCGGAAGCAATTCTCTGGGGATGTTTTACCCATTTATTAAAGATAAATCTGTTAAGCTGACTGGTGTGGAATCGTCGGGCAATGGACTGAATACTCATCTGCATGCGGCAACTCTAACCAAAGGCAAACCGGGTGTACTACATGGAAGTTTTAGCTATTTGCTGCAAGACAAATTCGGGCAGGTGAAAACATCACATTCAATAGCGGCCGGACTTGATTATCCCGGAGTCGGCCCGGAGCATAGTTTCCTCAAAGATCAAAGCCGGGTGAACTATGTTTCAGTGACCGATAAGGAAGCATTATCAGCATTTATCGAACTGACCGAAACCGAAGGAATTATTCCTGCACTGGAGTCTTCGTTTGCTCTGGCGTATGCCAAAAAGATTGCATCAAAATTACCGAAAAAATATATCCTCGTTGTCAATCTTTCGGGGCGTGGCGATAAAGATCTGGCTAATGATGAAGTTGCATCTTTGATAAATAAACGACTTGAAGCAAGACAGAAAAAGGGGAGAGAATAAACAGTTATGAATAATCACCTTCCCATATCTATTTCGAGTGCATTTGAAGAACTCCGGAAGAATAATAAAAAGGCACTTATGCCGTATTTAACCGCTGGATACCCGGATGCTAAAACATTTATTTTATTATTAAAAGAGATCATCAAAGCCGGTGCCGATATGGTAGAAATCGGTATTCCATTTTCCGATCCGTTAGCCGATGGAAAAACAATCCAAAGTTCATCCCAAATTGCACTACAGAATGGGACCAATATCGATGAAATCTTTCGGCAACTTGGTGAGCTAGAGGACAGATACAAAGTACCGCTGATAATTATGAGTTACTATAATCCTGTTTTACAGTATGGCATATCTAAATTTTTGAAGAAGTCAAAAACAGCTGGCGGGTTTGGTTTGTTAATACCAGATATGATCCCCGACGAAGGAATAGCGATTGAAAATAAATGCCGGACATCCGGCGTTGATCTGATATACTTATTGGCGCCGACCTCAAGTGCTTTGAGGCGTAAGCTTATTCTAAAGAGATCGCAAGGCTTTATTTATCTGGTGTCGGTGGCCGGGGTTACCGGAGCGAGAAAATCTCTTCCCGGAAAATTGAATCGTTGGATAACTCAGATAAAAAAAGAAAGCTGCTTACCTGTTTGTGTCGGTTTTGGAATCTCCGACCTGACTCAAGCGAAATCGGTGGCGCGGGTCGCCGATGGTGTGATAATAGGAAGTGCTATTATTGATATCATAAAAAAATCTTCAGGTTCACAGGAGGCTGTATCAAATGTGGGAAGATTTATTGGAAAAATTAGAAAAGGAATGGACAATGTCAAAAGTTAGAGGTATCAGAGGTGCCATCAAGGTTGCCGAGAACAGCGAGGAAGAAATTATTTCCGCAACCAAAGAGCTGTTTTTGAAAATGATAGAATCAAATGATGTCAAACCTGAAGATATCGCCAGTGTCTTTTTTACAGCGACCTCGGATTTAAATGCAGAATATCCCGCCTATGCGACCAGAGGTCTGGGATTTGATTTGGTCCCGCTTCTTTGCGCAAGAGAAATAGAAGTACCCAAAGGAATGAGTCGATTAATCAGAATATTAATACATGTCAATACAGAAAAATCTCAAGAAAAAATAAAGCATCAATATTTGGGTGAAACCAGCAAGCTCAGACCTGAATTGTGCGGAGGAAAGCAATGATGATCGTAGTAATGAAATCGGACGCCACTGTTAAACAGACCAGCACAGTGATAAAAAAAATCCAGGAGCTTGGGTTTGAGCCGCATCTGTCAAAAGGTGAGGAAAAAACAATTGTCGGGATGGTCGGTAGCGGCAAAAAGGTTGAACCGGAAATTTTTATGGCAATACCGGGAGTAGATTCGGTTGTACCTATCCTAAAACCGTTTAAACTGGCCAGTAGAGAATTTCAAAAAAGACCAACAATTATTCCTTTTAATGGTTTCACCATTGGTGGCGATGAGGTTATCGTTATGGCCGGACCCTGCTCGGTTGAAAGCCGGGAGCAGACTTTGGAAGCGGCCGATGCGGTCGTCAAGGCCGGAGCCAAAGTGTTGAGGGGTGGAGCCTACAAACCAAGAACTTCACCATACAGTTTTCAGGGACTTGGCGAAGAAGGTCTGAAAATTCTAAAGGAAGCTTCTGACAGAACCGGTCTGGCAATTGTAACCGAAGTAATGTCACCCGATAAAGTCGAATTAGTGGCAAAGTATGCCGATATTCTTCAGATCGGAGCGAGAAACATGCAGAATTATTCGCTGCTTGAGGCAGTCGGCAAATCAACTCGTCCGGTACTTTTGAAGCGCGGTATGATGTCAACCATCGAGGAACTTCTGATGGCGGCAGAATATATTCTGGCCAACGGTAATCCGAATGTGATGCTCTGTGAGCGTGGTATCAGGACATTTGAAAAATATACCCGTAACACACTGGACATCTCTGCCGTCCCGATAATCAAACAATTGAGCCATCTGCCTGTTATTATTGATCCGAGTCATGCCTCGGGCAAAAGAGAACTGGTCGATCCGATGTCAAAATGTGCCATTGCTGCCGGAGCCGACGGATTAATAATTGAGGTGCATCCGCATCCCGAAGAAGCCTTATCAGACGGAGCGCAGAGTCTGCATCCGGAAGAGTTTGATAAATTGATGATTGGACTAAAAACTATCGCCGCTGCGGTTAACAAAAAGATATAATGAAGCTTAAGAATCTAAATGTTTTTATAATCGGCTTGGGACAAATTGGCGGATCAATAGCCAAGGCACTGACAGCAAATAAATCAGTGGTCAGTGTGTACGGCTATGATATAGATAAATCGGTAAGAAAAGCAGCCAAAGACAACGGGTATATTAACAACCAGGCAGAATCAATAAGTGATGGTATCAACAAAGCTGATTTAATTATTCTTGCGACACCGATTCGGACAACGATAGAACTTATCCCGGAAATTATCAGAGAGACCAATCCAAATCAGGTTGTCCTTGATGTTGCTGGAATTCAATCCGGGATTCTGGAGACAGTATCGAAACATAATAATCAAATAAATTATATCAGTGGTCACCCGATTGCAGGCAATGAAGGGACCGGATTGGAAGCATCGTCCGCTGATAAATTCAGGAATGCAATATTTTTTCTTTCACCGGTGTTGTCCGCCAAAAAAGAATCAATTGATATTGTTGTCGAATTGATTAAAGCACTTGATGCGATACCGGTAATAATCGATCCCAACAAACATGATTTTCTGATTTCAATGACAATTAATCTTCCATACTTGATTGCATTAACTCTTATGAAAATGGCCTCCAAACAGGAAAGCTCTTATGAAGATTTCTGGCAACTGGCCGGAGGAAGTTTCAAAGGTGCCACCAGAGTCGCTTCGTCATCGCCGGAATTAACGCTTGATATGTTTATGACCAATAGAGAAAATATTTTAAACATAATTGAAAAATTCCAGGCTGAATTATCGGAAGTTGCCGAGATGATAAGTAAAAAAGATGAGGTTGCTCTGCGCTCCCGAATTACTCTGGCGAAAGCTCAAAAAGATAATATGAACCGGGTTCAAAATGGATAAACTCATTTCGGCGGCAAAGAGCCTCAAAGGAACAATCGATATTCCCGGCGATAAATCTATTTCGCATCGCGCCTTAATTTTTGCATCAATGGCCAATGGAATCTCAAAAATACAAAATTTATCGACTGCGGCAGATTGTATGTCAACAATTTCCTGTTTGAATTATTTGGGCGCAAAAATAGATAGGCAGGCCAATAGTACATTTATAGTCGAAGGAAAAGGACGATTCGGCTTTACACAACCGTTAAATATTTTGGATGCCGGAAATTCAGGAACAACAATTCGACTGCTGTCGGGACTTCTGGCCGGTTTATCTTTTGAATCAGAAATAACCGGTGATAAGTCGCTTAGAAAAAGACCGATGAAACGGATAATCGATCCATTGTCACAAATGGGTGCAAAAATCTCTGCCGTCGATAATAAAAATTATCCACCGATCAGTATAATTGGTCAAAAACTCAAATCGATTTCTTATACGATGCCTGTCGCCAGCGCCCAGGTAAAGACAGCTATAATGATCGCGGGATTACTCTGCAATGGTACAACTACTATTATTGAAAAATATCAATCGCGTGACCATACCGAACGGATGTTTAAATATCTTGGTGCCGATATTTCGGCAGCTTTTCCAAAAATAGAAATCAGAGGCGGGCAATTGACTTCGGCAGAAATATTTATCCCGGGAGATATCTCATCGGCGATATTTTTTGTGGTTGCGGCACTGCTTGTCAAAAACTCAAATATTAAACTAAAGAATGTCGGTTTGAATCCAACCCGAACCGGCTGTTTGACCGCATTAAAAAAGATGGGTGCCAATATCAATATCATCCCTGATGAAACCAGGAATGAAGAACCACTGGGGACGATTGAAGTATCTTCGTCTAAGCTTAATGCAATAAATATTAGTGCAGGGGATATCCCATCGATGATAGACGAAATTCCGATTCTGGCTCTGGCGGCGACGCAGGCAGAAGGTAAAACGATAATTTCAGGCGCTGAGGAATTAAGGTTTAAGGAAAGCGACCGTCTCAAAGCAATCACCGATGGATTAAAACGGCTGGGAGCATCGATTATTGAAAAACCTGATGGCCTTGAGATTGATGGTCCGACCCCGCTAATTGGAACCGAGACAGAATCATTTGGGGATCATCGTCTGGCGATGACGATGGCGATTGCCGGGTTGATTGCTGAAGGGGAAACAAAAATCAACAATTTTGAAGCGGTTAATATTTCATTTCCTGAATTCATTAACAATTTACAGATGTTGATTAATTAAGATGATTAACGCGCAGAAACATAAATTGTATGGAATAATCGGCGGTTCACTAGGGCATTCTTTTTCTCCTTTGATACACAATTATCTGTTTGAAAAATATAAACTTAATTGTTGTTACACTACTTTCGAATCTGAGGAATCAAAATTAAAAGCTGTCGTCGGCGGTATCAGGGTGCTTAATATATCGGGTCTTAATGTCACCTATCCATACAAAGAAAATATAATTCCATATCTTGATAACTTGGATATAACCGCTAAAACAACTGGAGCGGTTAATACGATAAAAAACTCGCGTGGAAAATTAATTGGATATAACACCGATATTATCGGTATCCAAAAAACGATACAGCACAAATTGAAAACAGATATCAAAGATAAAACAGTGCTGTTGCTTGGGGCGGGTGGTGCCGCTCGAGCCTGTTTGGTTGAACTGATTCGCCAAAAAGCGAATAAAATTATTGTGGCCAACAGAGATATTTCAAAAGCAAAAAAAATGATAAAGAATTTGAAGAATAACTCAGATATAAAGGCGATAAATATCAACCATATTAATAGTCTGAACCAGTCGGATTGTCCGGCATTATTAATTAATTCAACTTCGGCCAAATCTTCTTTATTGATTGGAATTATCAAAGTATTATCAAAGCAGAAATTGATTAATAATACAAAAATATTTGATTTGAACTATGGCCAGCGGGCTGTATCAAAAAATCATCAAAAATTCCCAAATAGGTATGTCGATGGGCTTTATATGCTGGCAACCCAGGCGGCGGCAAGTTTTAATATCTGGACTGGGATAAAAGTTGAACCTGACGATATTTATAGGTATATCGCAAAAAAACTACGGGATAATAAATATGCTTAGATTTTTAACTGCCGGGGAATCGCACGGACCGGCGCTGGTTGGGATAATTGAAGGACTTCCGGCGGGGCTGGTTATCGATGAAGAGAAAATAAATGCTGACCTTTCCAGACGGCAGAAATCTTACGGTCGTGGCAACCGGATGAAAAAAATTGAAAATGACCGAGTTGAAATTCTTGGTGGGCTTCGCAATGGTATCAGTATCGGTTCACCACTCGCCTTGCAGATCGAGAATAAGGATTGGGCTATTAGGAAAGACCGGAAAAGTCAAAAAAAGTCAATTCCGCGCCCGGGACATGCCGATCTGGCCGGAGCAGTTAAATACGGTTTTACTGACATACAGAATGTTATCGAAAGGGCGAGCGCACGGGAAACAGCGATGCGTACGGCAATCGGTTCGGTCGCCAAAATTTTACTGGCGGCATTTGGGATCGAAGTAATCAGCCATGTCATCAGAATCGGAAAAGTAAAAGTTGGTAAGCAGAATCTAAATATCGACCAAATAAAAATGGGTTTAACAAAGTCACCTGTCTATTGTGCCAATCCTCAAATTTCAGAGAAAATGTGCCGGGAAATTGATCAGGCCAAAGAACAAGGTGATACGCTTGGCGGGGTTTTCGAAGTGATTGCATACAATCTTCCGGTTGGACTCGGCAGCTATGTCCATTATGATCGTAAGCTGGAGGGGAAATTGGCGCATATCATCATGAGCATACCAAGTATCAAAGCGGTTGAATTTGGAGAAGGTATTATTAATGCCTCACGTTATGGCTCGAAGGTTCATGATGAGATCAATCTGAAATCTGGAAAAATCGCTCGCACTTCAAATCGTGCCGGAGGTATCGAGGGTGGTGTTTCCAACGGAGAACCGATTATTGTGCGTGGCTATGCAAAACCGATATCATCTCTTCGTGATCCGCTAAAATCGGTCGATCTGAAAAAAAACAAAACTACTCGTGCTCCATACGTAAGATCAGATGTTTGCATTGTCCCGGCAGCGGGAGTTATCGGTGAATCGCTTACCGCCTGGGTGATAGCCGAACTGTTTTTGGAAAAATTCGGCGGTGACTCAATGAATGAAATTAAGACTAACTTTGATAATTTTAACAAAGCTTAAAGTAAAGTTGTGATTAGTAGTAAAAACATAATTCTTACCGGTTTTATGGGTGCCGGAAAATCAACTGTCGGCAAAGAGATTGCTTCAATACTTCGACGCGAATTTAATGATACTGATAAAATAATCGAAAAAGAACAAAATCGGACGATCTCCAGTATCTTCAGAGAAGAGGGCGAAGATTATTTTCGTCTGCTTGAAAAATTGGTGGTTACTGATATAAGTAGAAAGTCTGATTTGGTAATTGCTACCGGCGGTGGGACATTATTAGAAAAAAATAATTTGGAATTGTTGACCCAAACCGGAACGGTATTTTGTCTGACAGCCAATATTGATATTTTAATTAGCAGAATGGGTAATCGTCAAAGCCGGCCAATGGTTGCCGAAAAAAATAGAACTGCAATATTAGAGCTTTATGAAAGTAGGAAAGACGGCTACAATAAACTGCCGAATCAAATTGATACGTCCGATATTTCTCCGCAAGAAGCGGCCGATACAATAATTAAATTGTTTAACAATCTTCACAATAGTCCCGGTGTTGCAAAATGAATATTAGGGTAGCATCATCAGCGCATAATAATGGCTATTCAATACAAATTAAAAGCGGCCTGCTTTCAAAGTTTGGCCAAATAATAAAGAAGAACACAAATGGCCCAGTGGTTTTATTAACAAACAAAACCATTCACAAACTATGGTACAAAGATCTACGCCATTCATTTGAAAAAGCCGGTTTAAAAGAGAAACTGATTATGGTCCCTGATGGCGAACGGTACAAAAACAATCGTACCTATAATCAGGTGATCTCGGAAATGCTGGAAAATGGAATCAATCGCTACTCCACTCTTGTTACATTTGGGGGAGGCGTCATAGGCGATTTGGGTGGATTGGTTGCGGCGACATATATGCGTGGAATTAAATTGATTCATGTCCCGACCTCATTGATTGCCCAAGTCGACTCCAGTATTGGCGGTAAAGTTGCAATTGATCATCCTATGGCAAAAAATATTGTTGGCGTTTTTTACAATCCAACGCAAGTCCTGACCGACCCAAATATTCTGGGGACTCTCGCCGAGAAAGAATATATAAACGGATTGTTCGAGATAGTCAAAATTGCTTTGGTTCGCGATAAAGGGCTATATGAATATATCTACAAAAACATTAATGCAATTCTGATTCGAGATACCAAAGCGATTGAATATTTAGTATCCAAATCGGCAAGCTTAAAAGCAGAAATTATCCAGAAAGACCCGTATGAAAAAAGACTCAGGATGATTTTAAATTTCGGCCATACTTTTGGGCATGCTCTGGAAACTTCGGGTCAGTATAAAAATATCTCACACGGAGTCGCGGTTGGCTGGGGGATGCTTCTGGCGCTGCAATTATCGCACCATTATAAATTATTAGATTTAGGCAAACATCAGGATAAAATTGATCTTATCAAAAAATTAATAGGTAAAAATAAATTATATAATATTAATCCCAAAAATATCTGGAAGACGATGACTCTTGACAAAAAGGCAAAAAACAACAAAGTTCGTTTTGTGTTATTGAAGGGAATTGCCCGACCGATAATACAGGATATAGACAAAAACAGTTTTATAAAATCACTGGAAAACTTATGACTGATTCTCAAAACATAAAGAAAAAATATCTGATAATCCACGGTCCCAACCTCAATCTCTTAGGTACAAGAGAACCTGAGATTTACGGAACAACTTCACTGGCCGATATCAATTTCAGATTAAACGAATTTGCCGATAAAAACGGTATTGAGCTTGAAATTATCCAATCCAATTCCGAGGGTGCAATTATTGATGCTCTTCATAATGCAATGGATAAGGTCAATGGAATTATTATAAATCCCGGCGCCTACACCCATTATAGTCTGGCGATATTTGATGCCGTCGTAGCATGCGGTTTGCCGGTTGTTGAAGTGCATTTGTCTAACATTTATTCCCGTGAACAGTTTCGGCGACACTCGGTTATCGCACCGGCCTGTATCGGTCAAATCACCGGATTGGGATGGTATGGATATATTTTGGGATTAGAGGCTTTAATACGATTATAAATTAATATCTGCTTCATATTTGAACTTGATGTCAACAATTGTCCTAATTCGTTACAGATATTTTAAACAATCAATAAAACATCATATCTATATTTGACATTATTTATCCGTTGTCTACTTCTATCTTACTGTTCTTCAAAGATATACAAAATGCTTGATTATTTATTCAAAGAAGCCGCTAAGTGGCATAAAAATTGATTTACTCCAACAGGCTTATCGTTCCGATATAATCCTTTGAAAGGAGAAATTATGAATCGATTATTATCGTTTATTATTGTTGGCTTTTTGGTGATGTCCGTGTCAGCTTTCGGTACAGATTATTATGTGGCAGTCGATGGTGATGATACCGGTGGAAGCGGCGCCATTGATAGTCCTTTTGCCTCCATTCAGCATGGATTAGATATTGCCAGCTATGGCGATTCTATTTATGTCGGACCCGGAGTTTATTTTGAAAATATAGATTTCTTAGGCAAAACTGTTTTAGTTAAATCATTAAATGGCGCGGGGGAGACTTTCATTGAACCTGTGATTCCGACCAACCCGATATTGAGTTTTATTAGTGGTGAAGATAATGCCACAATCATTGATGGTTTTACATTGAGGAATACAACCGATGCGCCTGGTATAATTTGTGATGCTTCAGGACCGAAAATTCAAAATTGTTTTGTTTACGACTGCACAACTTCGGGCAATGGCGGCGGAATTCTCTGTCTCAATGGTGCCGATCCGACTATTAGAAGCAACCGTTTTGATAACAATAGCGCTTCGTTTGGCGGTGCGATTTATTTTGAAAACAGTAATCCGGTTATTACTGAAAATATATTTATGAGTAACAGCGCCGTAGTTGGTGGAGCAATAGCATTTAACACCAGACTATTCCATACATTCTCATATAATCTATTTGCTTATAATGAATCATCTCAAAATGGCGGCGCTATTGCTAACAATTCAACCTTTGGACCGACCTTAACTGTCAGCTATTGTACCTTCTATCAAAATCAAACAGATGGATATGGTGGTGCTATTTATATCGATGGCACTATTCTGGTCGTCGAAAAATCTATCCTATGGGAAGATATTGCAGTTATTGATGGAAATGAAATCTATAGGAATTCATCCGCCCCGATTTTTGTCTCATACTGTAATATCAGTGGTGGATGGACCGGCAGCGGTTCCGGCAACTCAGATGTCGATCCGGAATTCTGCGATGTCGCAAACGAAGATTTTCACCTGCAGGAGATCTCATTTCTGTCCGCTTATTCTTACAATAGCGGCGATCCGATTGGAGCCTTTGGGGCAGGATGTTTAATTATTGAATGTGATGATTTTGATGCCGATGGAATTTGTGATGAGGTAGATAACTGCCCTGCGATAGCAAACGCTGACCAGTCTGATACAGATGGTGATGGATTTGGTGATGTTTGCGATAATTGCCCTGCGATAGCGAACGCCGATCAGATTGATACTGATGGTGACGGATTCGGTGACTTGTGTGATAACTGTCCCGATATAGCGAATGCCGATCAGGTTGATACTGATGCCGATGGTATCGGTGACTTGTGTGATAACTGTCCTGAGATAGCTAACGTTGATCAGGCTGATGCTGATGGTGATGGCTTCGGTGACTTGTGTGATAACTGTCCTGATATCGCTAACGCTGATCAGATTGATACCGATGGTGACGGCTCCGGCGACTTATGCGATAACTGTCCTGAGATAGCTAATGCTGATCAGGCTGATTCCGATGGTGATGGATTTGGTGATGTTTGCGACAACTGTCCTGATATCGCGAACGCGGATCAGGCTGATACCGACGGTGATGGATTCGGTGACCTGTGCGATAACTGTCCTGCGATAGCGAACGCCGATCAGCTTGATTCCGATGGTGACGGATTTGGTGACGACTGCGATAACTGTCCTGAGATAGCGAACGCCGATCAGCTTGATTCCGATGGCGACGGATTTGGCGACAACTGCGATAACTGTCCTGATATAGCTAATGCTGATCAGTCTGATTCCGATGCTGACGGTTTCGGTGACTTATGCGATAACTGTCCTGATATAGCGAATGCCGATCAGCTTGATTCCGATGGTGATGGATTTGGTGATGTTTGCGACAACTGTCCTGATATCGCGAACGCCGATCAGACTGATGCCGACAGTGATGGTTTCGGTGACTTATGCGACAACTGTCCTGAGATAGCTAACGCCGATCAGGTTGATGCCGACGGTGATGGCATAGGGGATGCTTGTACTATTACCGAATATGGTTCAATTATTGGTTATATCACCAACGAAACAGGTGCTGTATTGGGTGTCTTTGTTGATTTGCTGGGCTCTGAGGACAATTTGATTGCTTCTGCTGAATCTGATAATGAAGGGTTCTATCAATTTTTGGACCTCCCGTACGGAATCTATCAGGTATCGGTAACTGCTCCGGCTGGTTATACCGCTGATTTGGCACAAAAAGAAGCAGAGGTCAACGGCGCGGCGGTCCATATCGATTTCCATCTGACAGAAGTTACTACTTCTGGAATGTGGCGCGGTCGCGGATATTGGATGCATCAGGTAAAATGTCTAATTCGTGGACGTGGTCATCTTCATGAATCGTTCGAACAGATGTGTAATTATCTGGAGCAAATATATACATATTTCAACTCCAACCCTGAACATCCTGTGGGAGCTTTCACAGTCGATCCTGATGCGACTTGTATTGAGCGATTAATAAGTCTGTTTGATGTTCTCCGACCGCATCATAGGAATAAAATGCTTCATCGGGCACAAAGTAGTTTTGCCATTCTTTTGCTGAATCTGGTTTCCGGTAAAATATCGCAGGATGCAAATGTTAATGATGGCGCTTCATTTGTATCTTCCGGTGAAAGCAGTTTGTCAGGATCATCATCGTTTGATATTACCGTGGCCCAGGCGATTGTTTACAGCGATAGATTATTAACTGATGGCGACGACAGCAATGACGAATTGGTTTATCTGATTGATAGCTTGATTATTGCAGGTGAACCGATTCCGTCCGGTTTAATTGATCCTTCGACGCCAAATATTGATTTTATTCCGGCACTTGATGTTGGTGAAGACGAGTATTCAGCTTTGCCGACCGGTTTTTCGCTTGAGCAGAATTATCCTAATCCATTTAATCCGGTGACCGAGATAAAGTTTAGTTTGCCGACTGCCACTGATTGGTTAATAACGATTTATAATATCTCAGGTCAGACCGTGAAACAATTCGAAGGTTTTGGCGAAACCGGAGTTATTTCGGTCAAATGGGATGCTTCCGAACAGGCATCGGGAATTTATATGTATAAGGCACAAACTTCAACGTTCGCAGAGACGAAGAAGATGGTGCTTTTGAAATAGATATTGCTTGAATTATTGCCGCACAAAAAAGGGCCGGTTTCCCGGCCCTTTTGTATATTGTAAATCATAACTTAAGTTTAATAATAAGTACTATTGGCTTTTTTCCATAATATCCATACGTGATTTGAGTTCGTCATTTTCTTTCTTGAGTTCTTTGATTGCCTCAAGCAAAACCGCTGTCATTTTGGAATAACTGACTGATTTATAACCCTGATCATCGGTACTGACCAGTTCCGGGAAGACTTCTTCGACGTCCTGCGCTACCAGTCCTATTTGTCTTCTTTCATTGAATTTTCTATTATCTGTTAACTCATTTTTCCAGTCATATTTCACCCCATCGATCAGCATGACGCTAGCTAATGCATTGTTGATAGTTTTAATATTTTTCTTGAAGCGAATATCTGAGGTTTGAGTTAGACTAACACAACGAATGTCACCATTAACATCAAGTTCAGCTCCTGTTGGAGAGGCAGTGTTAATACCTACGCCACCAGGTGCATTGATCAGAAACTGACCTGTGTCGGTTGATATAAACGAGCCTGTAGTATCCCCGTTCCAAACAAATGTACTCTTATGAAATGCCCAGGCCGAATATCCAGCGGCATAGGAGAAATCGCCCGTAGCACTGTTGTCTTTCCCGCCTGGAATGGTAGAGAAGGCACCACCTGTAAGGTTTGATAATCCGCCACCGATGACTGAGTAAGCAGACTCATTCTTGTTTCCACCGCCTCCGCCTATCACTGAGTAACCCTCGGATGCGATTGTCACCACATTATTGCTTCCGCCGCAGATATTTGAGTTGTCACCAAAGACCGTATCTTGATATCCTCCGCCAATAAAACTATGAGTTCCATAGACGGCACTTCGTTCTCCACCAACAATTGCGGATGCAGTTCCTTCGGCATAGTTGTATCCACCACCCCCAATGAAGACCATTTGACTATCGGTATGATTGGCGAGTCCGCCTGCAATCGACGAGTATTGTCCCTGAGCATAATTCTGATGTCCCCCTCCGATGAAGCCATTACCCCCGGTAGTCTGGTTCACATACCCGCCGCCAATGAAATCATACTGTCCAAGGGCTTGGTTAGCGTATCCTCCCGCGATTGTAGAAGCCTGCAAAGCGGTTACGTTGTTATATCCTCCGCCCACAGTTGAGTAGTCTCCAAGGGCGGTATCACCATACCCTCCACCTACAAACGAATAGGAACTATCGGTCAGGTTATAGTAGCCACCCCCAATAGTCGAGTAATGCCCACCGGCCGTGTTTCCCTCACCACCCCCAATGAAGTCATAGGCGTCTTTGGCTCGGTTCAATGTTCCACCAACTATCGTCGAGTATCCTCCCGAGGAGGCGGTTGTTGAATTGTAAGTACCGCCACAAATGGTAGCAACAATACCATAGGCGGTATCACGTCCGCCGCCCCCTATGAAGCTATGGGTACCGTAAATTTTGTTGCTTTCACCTCCGCCAATATGCGAATAGGCCGCGACGACACTGTTGGAGTCACCGCCAGTAATCGACGAGTAGCCTGCACTGATCGTGTGATTGGTTCCGACTTTAATTTCTTTGGTAGCCATGAGACTGCCGATAACTTCCAGATTGGCTCTGGGGAAAGCCGTTCCAATACCGACTGAGTCGGTTGATGTATTTAAACGGACAACGGTTCCGTCATCGACCCAGCCTTCACCAGGTTCTGCTCCACCGACTTCATCATCGCCGGGGACCCATTCGGCACCGTTCCATTTCAACGCCTGTCCCGGTGAGGCATTGCCGTTGTGTAAATCAAATAATGATATCGAACCATTTTCAATTTTGGCTGAATCAATTGAATTATCTGCCACGCTATCAGCGAATTTCGCTACATATGCGTATGGCATCGATGCTATCTGATACCGGGGAGACATCTCACTTTGACCGGTTATTTGAACACCGATCCAGATATTACCGCTGAAAGCGATATCTATCGGCGTTGCTTCGCCGAGTAGAATCGAATAATAGCCGTCAGTAACATCGAAAGTGCGTGTTTCAGTCCATAATTCTGTCCCCGCAGTCGGAACATCATATATCTTGAAGGTTAATTCAAAACTTCCATCAAGTGGAGTCCCGGCATTTGACAGGTATCCCTGAAAATTAATAATATTCGGAACCTCAACGGCCAATAGGCTGGCCGTGAAAATCATCACTAAGACTAATAGAGTAATTGTAAAACGCATTTTATCTCCAAACGTATTTGTAAATATTTTATTTTAGTAGAAGCATCTTATTAACTTTTGTGAAATCACCAGCAACGATCTTGTAGAAATAGATTCCGGATGCTGTTTCAATTCCATTATCATCAAGACCGTTCCAACTAACGGCGTGGTTTCCGGCTTCCTGATCGTCATTAACGATTTTTTTAACTCTTTGCCCCAATATGTTATAGATGATCAGACTGACATTCGAACGTCTCGCGAGACTATATTCTATTTTTGTTGAGGGATTAAATGGATTAGGATAATTTTGGTGAAGAGCATATTCCATCGGAAGCAAAATTTCATCTTCCACATCTACTACTAAAGTAGTTTTAAACCTGAGACCGGCCCAGTGAATATTTGACCCATCACCGCTTGAACCTCCAGATATAAATCCGGCCATACCTTTTATATCATTTTGAGTATCACCGGCTATTCCTCCGGCAGAACCAATTGCCTGCCATTTCGAAATCGTTTGCGCATGAAGCCCCGAAAACATTAATAGACAGAACAGAGCAATATTTAGAAGTTTTATCATTATCCCCCCGGAATATTTAATTTGTCTGGGTTTTTATAAATATTGTCGGAATAATGTAGAAATAGATTACCAAAATTGTGATAAAAGGGAGAAATAAATTTTTGTATGTCATTACGGCTCAATACCTTTAATGTCGGGCGATGTTTCTGAGGCATCTTGTGATTTGGAAAAATAATTGAGATAAAGAAAAGATTTGTTTTAAAGCCAAAATGATTATTATTAAATAGCGGTGCAGGGACTTGAACCCC
>DAOUVS010000135.1 GCA_030667525.1 Candidatus Zixiibacteriota bacterium
CGAGCCGAATTTCCATGTTCATTTATCCATCCCAGCGTGGAATGTTCCAAAGGCATTCTATTTTCACGCAAATGACAATCATTGCAAAATGATTGATTATCATGGCAGGAATTACAATCAGTTTCCCGACCTCCGGCATCAAGCCCGTGAGTATAGCGGTAATTTAGATCATGAATTGTACCATTGATATTATCACCCCGGTGACAATCAATGCAGAACGATTCATTTTTATGGCAACTAAAACAAAACTTGTCATCGGCTGCAGCTCGGTTTCCATGTTGATCTCTCCAATTCAATGGATGAAGATCAAGAAGAGTCTGTTTTGTACCATGGCAGATTGAGCAATCACTCTTTGCTGTTTGATTATCATGGCAACTCATACACTTTGGTTTACCGGGAATCGGGTCGGAAGCTGATAATACATGACAGCTGGAACAGTCGATTTTAAGTTCATAATGTTTCTTATGAGAAAAGAAAATAGTGCGAGAAGGATTAAGCAACTCACCGGGATCATCACCGTTTCGATGACAGGTCGAACAGTTGTCGGTATCTTCGATGTCATGGCAATCGCCGCAAAACTCCATTTCCGGAAATAGTTTGTCAGTAGATACGATACTTTCTGATACCAATCCATGACAATCAGTGCATTCAATATCGGTATGCAGCTGATGGTCGAATATTATATCACTCTTGATTGAATTACTTTCAGTACTGTTTATGATTCCTATAAATAAAAATATGTAAATAAGAATTATTGGTAATAGTAATTTGTTCATTTATAGACCGCCAGAGTTTGTACTATTTATCTTAAATGATTTGGAAATATTCAGATTAAATCTTATATCATCTTTTGCAATACCATTACGCAAATATTGAATCTCCGATCTTACAGAGAACCGATTTTTCAGCCTTAATTCCGCCCCGATAATTGACATATATGAATCATTAAGGTCACTCTGTAGTTCCTGAACTTTATATCTGCTGAATCTTCCAGTATAATATGCCTTAAGAGACCGACTCAGATTTATGGAAACAAAACCATTAATACCATTGCTATTTCTTCCTAACCCTGACCTATGCACCCAGACAAGCGACCAGCTATTGCCGCCCATACCGATTTTTCCGCTGAGAGCATTTTCATCTTTATATAGATTTATATCAAACCCGGATATTAGTCGGAGATATTTCCCCAAACGTCGGTGCAATTCAATTCTAATTTCCTTATAATTTCTAAAATCGATGATACTGAATATTGAACTACTGCTCACAAATGGCTCGCGCCATTGAAATTCGGCAGATACATAATACCTGCTATAATTATAAGACACCCGGGAAAGAATCTCCGATAACCTTTTGTTTTCCAAATTAAATACAAAATTACTTATCAGGGAATAATTCGATTTTTGTAATGAAATATCTGTTCCGAGAAGATGAGAGGCAATATTTCCATCTAAGTATCTCAGTTTCCAATGAACTCCCATGCGGTATATCTTATATCGATAATTTATCATACCGCCAAATAATCCAAAATCAGATAAAGATTGAATTGATTCAGGGTTCTGATGATTTACCTGACTGCCGGCATAAAAATCGAATTTACCATTATTGAGAAAATGACCCCTTAGTCGAATCCCATCCAGTAATCCACTTCCGACAGAATTATAAACAAACTGCCGGCCAAAACGGATATCGGTTCCTTGCGGGATATTTCTAAGTTTAATATAGGCGTCATAAATATACGTCTGCGGATCGCTAATAGTTTTGTTTTTAAGATCAGTGTTATATCGGCCGTATAGAAATAAATCAATCGTTTTTAAATTCGGAGAGCGCCATAGATTCAATTCAGATCTTAATCTTTCATAAATCCGAATATGGCTGGTATCATTCTCTTCATAAATATATAATTGATTTGAAATATTTCCGGTTAGCTCAAATGAGGAGATACTGGTAGCTATTAATAATAAAATAAATAAAGATTTATATAAATGCTTAGTCATAATAGATTATGCCGGTGTATTTTGTCCGCTATCTTTTCTGCTTTATTTTATCGGGCTGGGTTAAGAGAATATTCAATTAAAAGCTTAAATCCTCGATTTTTAATAGCCAATCGTTTGTTATATCTAAAGGCAACAATAATATATCAAATTTTAAGAATGTGTAAAGGGATTTTTGCGGAAAAATATTGGCAAGTAATGTTATTCAAAATGCTAAATTCGCCAGAGGGAGGTCGAAAATCAACCAAGAATTCAATCCGGAATTCTTCTTAATAAGCCATTTAATGATCCCTCTAAGAAAACAAAAGTCGGGACAAGTATATCCCTTACAGATTTGCGTCCTGGTTGCCAATTGAACTCAAATTGAGGATATTGTAACTCCACTCAAATATAGGCATTAAACCGCAAATACACATTTATTTAGGCTTGTGTTTGATTTTTGTTAAAAAGATCACCGTGCCTAATCCTATTACAATGAGATAAATCACTTATATTTTATAAGTAAAACCCTTGACACAGAGGTCTGAATTTGTTATATATTTTATTGAGTTAAGGGTTTAAAGCAGTTTTTTTGCTGAGCACATAATTACTGCGAAATATTATAAAATAAATAATTCAGAGTGGGGTTTCTCAGTATGGATTATTGGCATTCGGACAGCAATGGCGAGCTAACCGTTCAAATATTCAGTTATAATAATTTTGTAATTCATAAGTCTATTAAACTTAAGCTATTTTAGAAGGGGGTGATACTATTTTAATAGCCAACTACTTTTACTAATTAATTTCTTATCTGCTTACTTCTGTAAGTTGCTCTGGTTCAATTAATATTTTTGAGCCAGATAAAATTATTTATTTCCCGGAATATCCGGAAAATAAAAGACAAATTTCCTTCTTTCGCCAAAATGATTTATTGGAAACCGGGAGAATATATGGGAATCAAAGTCCAAATCATTAAACACTACTTTCGTGTTTATCGTAGGGGAACATCAAATTTTGGCAATTCTATTGTAGTGACCTATTTCTCTTTGTCGCAAATATTTTGGAATAAGGAATTATTATCTTTTAAATGCTGTCAATCAAATTTGAGTTCTGAATAAATCGATTGGCAGCTTTTTTAAATATATAAATGGATATAAAAACAATTACACAGGCTAAGGGAGAATACTTCATGACAACAATAAAAAGTAAATTTGTCGGAATTATTGCGATTGTGCTGATGACCTTCATAGCTGTCAGTGCAAATGCTGCCTTAATTCATGTGCCCGCAGATTATGCGACCATTCAGGCTGCCATCGATGCAGCAACCTCCGGCGATGTCGTTAACGTAGCGGCCGGAACTTATACTGAGCAAGTCACGATCAGCAAATCACTCAGCCTGATCGGTGCGGGTGAACTCACGACTACAATTATGGCTCCCACGAGCGGCAGGGTCACTATTACTGAGAATGTGGTACCTTGGGACTATGTTGTCGCCGCCGATGGCGGCGGTATATCGATTGATGTGAAAATTGAAGGCTTTACGATCGACGCCAATGGACAGAACGCAACTGTCGCCCAGAACTTCGCTGGCGTGTTTCTCCGTGACGTCGGTGATGGTGCAAACGATGGTCTTTACTCATCCACCGTCAGCAACTTCGGCGGCTACTTCGGCGGCTGGAGCGGCACGCTTTCCACTTGGAATGGTAACACCGGCGTGGTGATCTACGGTACATCGGAACTGACGATCGACGATAACGCCATCGGTAGCTATACCGTTTCCGGCATCAGCGCGAGCGGTAGCAATGTCAACGTCACCGTTAGCGGGAACGATCTCAACGGCACCGCTTCCAGCTATGTCGGTCTCTTCTTAGGAGACGGCACTGGCACCATCACCGGCAATACGATACATGACCATGACGGTGTCGACGACAATATGGGCATCTATTTATTTGATGCAACCATCGGGGTAACAGTAGAGGGCAACAACACGATCGCTGACAACTATGTCGGTTTGTTCCTGACCGGTACAAACGGCGCCACGATCGACGGTAACGCGTTTACTGACAACTCCTACCGGTCTATCGTGATCCAGCAGGACAGCGACAACAACGTCGTTACCGACAACACGATTACGATGGCTGGCGCATCGGTTATGAACGCGATCTATATTGGGAGTAATTCGGGAGCCAACGTGATTGGCGGCGCATCCCCTGACGATGGTAACACGATCACCATCCCGACAAACACCACCCACGCCGCGCATCTGCCCTACGTTATCCACTTAGCTACCGGCGGAAGCTATGACGCGACGATTCAGAACAACACGATTCACAACGGTTCCCGTGCCATCCAGATCGACGGCGGCAACACAGGGACATACACCATCGCCGACAATGCGATCACCAATGACGGCACGAATTCTATTAATATGAGCTATGCTATCGGCCTGAATGCCGGTAACGCGGTGATTACCGGTAATACCATGGCCGACACGCGCCGGCCACTGGAATGCTTTGGTGCCGGGACAGTTCAATTCACCGGCAACATTATCTCAGGGATCAACTTCTTTGGTCTCAATCTTGGCAGTTACACAGGCGATCCTGTCGTAACTGGAAATGCGTTCTTGGACTTCGGAGGCAACGGAAACGTTGTCTGGAATCAGGGTTCCGGAAACGTAAATGCCACGTCCAACTGGTGGGGGGATACTGACCCCAGCGACAACGTTAATAATTCCGGCGCAGGAACAATTGACTATACTCCCTGGTGGGGTGCCAACTATGTCGATGATCCGCATACTTCAGCCTGGACTTGGTCCACCAACGACAATATCCAGGTAGCGATTGATGCTGCATCTGCGGGTGACATAGTTATGGTTTATGCCGGAACATATTACGAAACGCTCAACATCACGACCGCAGACATTACAATCATCGGTGAAAACCGGGCAACGGTAATAATCGACCCGACCGGACTGGCCACAAACAATGCCGGTATTTATGTATCGGCCGATAATGTCATGCTACAATCGCTGACCTTACAGTCAACTGTCACGAACTCATTGCCGCGATATGGTATCAAGTTCGGCGAAGTAGATGGTTGTATGCTTGATGATGTGACCGCCCGGAATGCGTACCGGAGCGGCATCGACGCTCTTGGTACGAGCAATCTCACGGTTACCAATGTATCTTCTCTGGATAACGGCGGACATGGACTCTCGCTCGTCGATTGCAATGATGTCTCCGTCACCGATATAACTCTCAGCGGGAATGGCTGGCAGAATGTCAGTGTCGCGACGTGGGGTAATTATACCCCTCTGGGCACCAGCGGTATTGTTTTCGACGGCACCAACAGTTTTGGGGATCTCTTCCAACTTGAAATGGGCGACTACAATAACCCCGGTGTTTCACCTGCAGGTGATGCCATTATCACTTATAGCACTAATCCAATTGATGGTGCTGATGTAACCGTTCAAGCGAGCGATTTTGGTTTCGCGTTGCACGGCACACAGGATGACAGCCCCGATCTGACGCGTATCTGGTTCTTCTCTACTCTTGCGAATGCGTCTCTGGTGCCGCCAATGACTCCCATTGGACACTGGACCGGTGATGCGATGTATATTGAAAGTCTCACCGATGGCACACAGTTTTATGCTACGCCCGGATGTAGCATCCAGGCGGCCATCGATGCTGCTTCTGCTGGTGATGATATTAATGTGGCGGCGGGAACATATACCGAAGCGCTGCTTATCAATAAGCCACTCAACCTATTTGGCGCAACCGCTGGAGTAAATAAAAAGGGCTACACTGTGCCTTCTGGCTATGCTTGGGATGATGCCGTTGAAACCATAATTATGCATCCCAACCCAGCGGGTGGCTATATTTCGATTGTTGATATCTATGATACCGATGATGTTACTTTTGACGGATTTATCGTGCAGGAACTTAGCGCCGTGGGTAACCTGAACTCATCGCTGCTTCGTGTCTATGCTTTCACAAAAGTGATAAGTAATATCAATGTCATGAATAGTATTATTGGCCCGAATACTAATACGGTGTCACAGGATGGCACTCACGGGCGTATGGGACTTTATATTGTCAACCACCCTTACAATGATAATGGTGTTACCAACAGCACTTTCGCAGGTAACAAGATTTACGATTGTAAGGGCAACGGCGATAATATATTTATTTGGTCATCATACTTTGCTTATGGTGCCCCCGGACCAGCCTCAATGGCAGGGACTGTTATTGAGGATAACGAAATCTATGGTTCTCATCGATGCGGTATTGAGACTGCCGGTGGGTTCTCTGACCTCGTGATTCGCAATAATGAAATATATGGCAACACCGAATTGCCCGGCGTTGATATTGGCAAGTTAAAATACGGTCATGGGATACTTCTGATCCGAGGAAGTTCGGATAAGGTCTCGGATCCTTTGACGGCGTATGGCCCTGTAGATCTTACCATTGAAGGAAATAACATCTACGGCAATAGCAAAAATGGCATCTATATGGGGCCGAAAAATGATGGAATAGCAATCAACAACAATGCTATTTATGGTAATGGCTGGGATGGTGTGATGGTTGATCTACTCGGCACTTACTGGAATCCCCAATTTGAGCCGGAACCAACGGCGTTACAGTACTCATGTCTTGACTGTTCTAACGATATTACGGCATTTCAGAATACCATCTATGGGAATGGTACCGCAAGCTATTCAGGCGCCGATTTTGGTGTACATGTCAACGGTGTTCCCACAAACGCCTTCGTTCTTGATGCTACTCAGAATTACTGGGAAACACTGAAATGCTCTGAAGTGGCTGCGGATGTTTATGGTGAAGTCGATTACGATCCATGGTGTAATTCCGATTTCTCATTCTGCGGCTTTACCTGCTCGCTTGCCGAAACCTGGGTTGATGATGACTGGGTTGGAACCTCGGAAGGAACCGATGTTGGTGGGCATATTTTTGGATATGATGCCTTTGCAACTATTCAAGAGGGCATTGACGCTGTAAATGGCAGCATTGTTCATGTCGCCGCCGGAACTTATGCCGAGCAGGTCATTATTAATAAGTCATTAACGCTTGAAGGAAGCAACAATCCTGTTATTGAACCTCCGGGTGGTGGTTTAACGGCTTATACAATTGAGGAAAGTGGTAATACATTTTATCCGATGCTATTTGCTTATGGTGGCACCAATAATGGCTCAAATTATATTTCAGGAACTGCAACCATTGAAGTTACGGTATCCGGGTTTGCCTTTGACGGAAACAATACCGCCTCGGCAAGTGATTTCTTCGCAACTCTGTTTAGAAATTGCATCTCATCAGAAATCAGCGACAACAATTATTATGAATTATTGGCAGGTTCTGGAAATCCACAAACTGGTGGTATAATGATTCGTGGTAATTCCCAGGTTCTTGTCGATGGTAATACGGTCAACGACTGGTCAAGAGTCGGAATAGGCGCTCTTGGAGATAACGGCCCGCTGGCTGATCCGACCGTTATCATTAGCGGTAATGTGGTTGCTGGTGAAGGTCCACTCGACGTCGGCAGTTGGGCACAAAATGGGATTCAAATAAGTGTTGGTGCCGGCGGATCGGTGCTCGACAATGAAGTCTCTGACATTGCCTACATCCCAACCGATTGGGCGGCTTCGGCAATTAATATTTCTCAGGCGGCAGACGGTACATTACTTAGCGGTAATAATGTGCACGATTGCGAAGCTGCTTTATATAGTACTTACAATAATAATATCACTATCAACGATAATAATATATTCAATCTCAATGAATTTATTTTTATTCTTGGGGGCGATAATATTAATTTTCTCGGTAACACTTTGAGTGGAAATGCACAAGCACTATATATTGGAGACGCCACCAACGTTTCGGTTACCAATAATTTGTTTGAAGGGAATGATTATGCAATTATAGCCGATGGCGTTGCCGCTAATCTAACATTTTCTGGCAATAACATTACGTCAAGCACCGTTTGTGGAATATATCTTGATGAGTATTACGGTGAACCGACCGGGGTAGTTATAACCGAAAATAATATCAGTGGAAATGCATATGGTCTCAGTAACCTGACATCGGTTCTGACAGATGCCTCGGGTAACTGGTGGGGTGATCCATCCGGTCCGACCACTGGTGCCAACGCATCGGTCTCTGCAGCAATGC
>DAOUVS010000035.1 GCA_030667525.1 Candidatus Zixiibacteriota bacterium
AAAAAAACCGTATTCCAAATATTGGAATACGGTAAGATTTTTCATTCAAAATTAATCTAGCAGGCACCTTTACCAGTTATCACCACCAGAACCGTTTGCATCAAAATTTTCAGATCCGACCAAAGATTCCAGTTACGGATATATTCAACATCATTATTAACTTTTTCGAATACAGATTCCAAAGAAGTGTCATATCCTGTTGTTACCTGCGCCTGACCGGTAATACCTGGCTTGACATTCAGTCTTTCGGCATAATTAGGAACCTTGGCCGATAAATCTTTAACGAATTTTGGACGTTCTGGGCGCGGGCCCACCATTGACATCTCGCCTCTCAACACATTTACCATCTGCGGGATTTCGTCAATACGGGTCTTTCTCAAAAACCTGCCTAAGGGAGTGATTCGGGTATCGTTTTTGGTTGCCCACACCGGGCCGCTCTTGGCCTCAGCGTCGTTTACCATCGTCCTAAATTTAATCACTTTGAAAGGGCGGCCGCAGTTGTTGTCACGACGTCTGTCACGTGTTCTGCGATCTTTATTCATTGAGGCTGCATATACTCTCGTATTACCGCGACGTCGATTCACGCCAATACGAGTTTGAGTATAAAATATCGGCCCTGGACTTGTGATTTTTAACAAGATCGCAACCAATAATAGCAGCGGTGATGCCAAAATAAGTCCAAATGATGCAAATGAAACATCCAGTGATTTTTTGATCGCCGAATATAACATATTTTTAAGCATCTCCCCCCAAGATATTGACCTTGAAGGCTTTAAGACGGCATAAGCGGAAAGCGCTGCAACGAATAAAATGCCAAGAAAATATTCACCAAAATAGAATCTTAAGGTCGAACCGAATGAATCTCTGGATTTGGTCTCAGTCCCAGGCATCTGCTCCAAACCAATCGCCGAGCCATAAGAATAAGTCTTGCTGGCAATTGCATATGAGGAGTTCAGCTTTGAATTCATTCTGTTATTTGGCGGTTGCATCAAAAATCTATACTTCCTGCTAATTGGTTAAAAACGTCAAATTCTGCCTTTTTCGACTAATTAAATGCTGAGCAAATAGAGGGCCAAAATAATCATTTTACCAAATATAAATCTTGATTGAAAAAACCCGCCAATACTGTCTGTAACATCTTCAAATGAAGTCACTTATGCGAGGCCAAAAATAACTACACCTTAATGAAATCTTAATAAATACAATATGAAAGTTCTCAACTTGTTAATACTGAATAGACAATCATAATTGATGCAATCATTTGCGCATATCTTACGAAACTGATTGCAAAGAATGCAATATTATTTGGGTGCGGTCTGAAAATGCTTATAAAGATACATATATAACGGACCGAGAGTCTTAAAGCATTCTGCCACATCGACTTTAAGCCTCGGAGAGAATAGCGTTCCGTCAATTTTGCGAGTGATTGCAAGATAAAAACTTTTTCGCTGATACCAGTCCTGAATAATTTCTGGGTGACTGCTTTCTAAGGGCCTTTTATATTTATCACCCATCAGTTTGATGTCTGATTTTTCATTATAGAAAGCGGTCGCTCGAAAGAATTCTTTTGGATTATTATTTATAGATTCCCGCAAATTATCCATTGTGCTTCTTGACGCAGAGTAGTATCCAAGACCATATCGGTATGAATCGGTCATCAGCTCGAAAAAATAGGCTGGCGCATCTTTCCAGTCTTTCGATGGCCTCTTAAATGTCAGCCACATAGCCTTTTTAAAAATTGATTTATTTTTTGAAAATCTGGTATCTCTGAAAATTTTTGATATTGTCTTGTTTATCTGGGGGCGAACTTCAAACCGGGGATCGATTTTTTGCATATCTTCCCCCAATTCAGCGACCAGCATACGAAACGGTTCTAATAACTGTTTTTCATATGTATCCCTGTTTTTCTCAAACCATTCCTTGCTGTTTTTCTTATTTACGTTGGTAAGAAATGTCAGGGATTCTTTTGAAAATCCATTAAATTTATTAGTCATTAGAGTATCAATGTTGAAAATATATTATTGAATACTACAAATCCGAGCTTTAGGTGAATATGGCAAATAATTACAATTTTAACCTATCGGAGATATCACTAATAAAAGGTATTCTGTACATTTTTCCCTGCAGTCCAAAAATTATGCCAGCCACTGACGCACCAAGAGCGACAATCAATACTGTTTTCCAAATCAATGATGACAGTCCCGGAATTAGAAACAGGACGGCGAGAAGTTCTATCAGAAACAAAACCAGGCCCTGCCGGCTATGAAATCTTGCCTGCTCATTATCCCTCATTTGAAGCAGTGGGATCAGGCATAAAAATGGGATATACGATAATATTGCCGCAATAACGCCACGATCATGGTCTAATCCGGCAAATTTGGATGAGCCTTCATTTGCACTATCCAACCCGGGAATCTCCTGTCCATTTTTATTTTTATTCTCATCATCAAAAAATGAATTCATTATCTTCACTCCATTTTTAAATCTGCCAAAATAACTCTTTTTCTCGCTCAGGAATATCTGCCGTAATCCATCCGTCTGACGGCCATTTCTCTTTAAGCTTATCGCCGTCCAAGGCGGTCACCGAAAATTTAATTTTGCCAAATCCTTCCGGCAATAACGATTTTCGATCAATCCCGATCTCAATTATCTGATCATATTTATATTCAAAATCCCCGGAAACTTCCCTTTTAATAACTCCGGGATAAAACTCTTTGTTACAAACATCTTTAAAATCAATATTTATTCGAACCTTATCTAAATCAACTAAATTAAATTTATTTTCAAAGTCAAGACGAATGTAGAAGCGATCATAATCAAAGGCAAAATATATTCGTCTTATTATCAGGTCGGCCCTGTGCATCGTTTTATTATGGAGTGAGCAATTAAAACTTCCAGCGCCGCTCCACTCATAATAATGAGTCAAACGACCATCCAAAACAGGTGAAACCAGAGATTCCGGGGCAATCATTTGTGTTTCTGATTTATCAATATGAAGCGGTTGATCCAATTGGGCAGGAATTTTCTGATTCAGAAGGTTATATACAAAACTCAGGTGTTTTCTAAAAAGCAGATCAAATTCAAGATTATATTCGTTGACAAAATCATCGCCATACCACCAGCACCAATCCGATCCCTCGGCAATATAAATCTGGCGCCAGGCCTTTTCCAAAATTACAGAATCGGTTTCCGGTTTCTGATTTTGATAATCAACTAACATTTTTCTGGTATGGTACAACAAATCCCATGCAGCATTATCTTCTTGATGGCCGATCCATATTTTAAAATTATGATTGATCCATGAGCCGGCATAAAGTGCGGTCATGTTGGTTGGTTTGATTTGTTCGGCGGCATCAGAGAAAGTTACCATTTCAATTTCATTATCTTCGGAAAGCGCCTGATAAAAATACCTCAAAAAATCGGTGCCGTCATTTTTGTAATATTCCCAGGCATTTTCCCCATCGAGAATAATTGGGACAACGGTGTTATCAAGATTTTCATTTAGAAATTTGCCCAGTTCTTTGAGATTTAAAATAAAATCATCAACAGCTCTGGTATAGTCCCAACTTGAATAAACAAACCCGATTTTATCAGAGAGCCCCTGATCCCGGAAAAACAATAAAGTCTCCGGCGCTCCCTTATAAACATAGGCCGTGTGAGAAGAGTAATTTTTTGGATCTATCCCACTTTTAATCAAAGAATTATTTAAAATTTTCTGATCGGTCGCAACCCATTTTATACCGTTTTGAGAGAACAGTTTCAAAGTCTCTTCAGAGACCGAGCCCTCGGATGGCCACATTCCAGCAGGTTTTTGGCCAAATAACTTCTGAAATTTTTTTATCGATTCGGTAATCTGCCAACTAGCGTCGTCCGGATTGGAAAATCGATTTTGAGGCAACTCCAAATCAGGCAGTGCCTCGCGAGCAGAATCGGTATCAATCAATAACGGCAGAATCGGATGATAATATGGCGAGAAAGAGATATCGATCTGGCCGCTTTGATAGAGTTTTTGATATTCAGGGATAATTCTTCGCAGCAATTCTATCTGAAAATCAAGCAGACTCTTTTTTTCATCTTCAGTAAAGTCTTTCCCTTTGGCGAAAAGATCGGCAACAGGTTCTTGATTACGAAAAACGGGGTCAATCCAGACTAAATTTGACCAGACCTGTAAATCACGCCACTCCGATGATGAAAAAGTTTTAATAGCCAAATCCAAATCGGATCTACTGTTTTCCCGTTTTTCATACAGTTGGCGATAGCGCGGATACGGCTTGATCATATGTGGATAATGCGCGGAAAAGAAATTATTTAATATCTCCCGTTTTTGCTCAAAATTCAAATCTCCCGCAGGAATAAGTGATAAATCTTGAAATCGGTCGGTATAACCCTGACAGTACAATTCAATTTGATCCAGAAGTGATGGGACAAGATTAAAAGTCACTCTGCTGTTTTTCTGGCGGGTTGCTGCCAGAGGCATATCAAGATAGTCCTTTAGGCCATGTAACCTGACCCAGGGCATTTGGAATTTTTTTGTTTCGGGATTAAAATAATAAGGCTGATGCATATGCCAAAGAAGCGCAACTTTCAGTTTTTTCTTCTCCGACATAGCAGAAACCTGAGATCCGGCCTATTTTATCAAAAGTTTCATAGCCAGTTGCGTTGCGACCCGTTGTTGATCGGTTCCGGCATGATCTTTATTTAGTCTATCCAAGGCCTGCTGTACTTCGGTCGCCATTCCGGCGTTCACATAGTTCCGAACTGCTCCGAGGAGATAATCCGGCTCACCTGGCAAGCCGGGGAATAAACGAACAGCCTCCAAAAACTTTTCGGCTGCCACCTGGAACTCCTGCTTGGTCTCATAACATGCAGCAATTCCGGCGTGGGCTGATGAGGTTGCTATCTCGTCAGCATGATATTTATCGATATATTTCTGATAACTAATGATCGCTTCATCATAATTTTTACTTTCGTAATAAGAATTGGCGGCATAAAATACAGCCGAGGCCGCAACCGGGCCTGAATATTCATCTGCGATACCATTAAAATCAAGAATGGCGACCTGATAGTTTTGCTGGCGATATTTTGCAATAGCTTCGGCGAAACGATCTGCCGCTTCTTCTGCCTGACCAGATTTCATATTTGAATAGTATATCGCCCCGACAGAAATCACAATTATTGCGGCAACTGCAATTCCAACGATCTGCCAATTTCCCTGGATCCAATCTCTTGTCTGAAGCATGAAGGTCGTGAACTTATCTTCCTTCATCTGCTGCTTAGTAAGTTTTATTTTAGTACCCATAAATCTCTTTCGGTAACATTTTTATTAGTATCTTGTATCGACTATATCCGATATTTCTTGGCTTATCATTTAAAAATAATGGGGGTCGAAAGCGGGTCTCGACCCCAAAAAATAAATTTAATTGATTAAAAATAACCAACAAATCCAAAATTAACGTGATAGTTTTGCCACGTGTTTTTGGACCTGAGGCCACCATCCTGGTAAATGTACTGCTTGTACGTGGTGTAAGTTAGCGCAACATCCAACAATATATTTTCCCAGTGGATTCCAGTTCCAGCGGAAACGCTATATCCGGTAATTTTATCAGTGTCGTATGTAAAAGCATAACTAACTCTTCGATTATCATCTTCAAATGAAGAACCGTCAGTCTCCTGACTTCCTGATGCAGAATTTTCGCCCTCATATATAACCGTATAGTTTGAAATATTCCCGCTCGGAAACACCTCAGTTCGGGCGCCAAGTCTAAGCGGAACCTCTCCATATTTTGTATCGAGTAAATATTCCGTACCAAGTCTGAGCTGAATGACATTACTCCAATTGGGTGTACCATCTACCGAGGAATAGAATTCATCTCTGTCACCGGTTGCAGTCAACAGCAAACTGTCAAGATTTTCGACCTTTTTTCCTTCAAACCCGCGATATTCAACATCGCCCGAGACCAGCCAATTATCAGAGATATTATAGGCCATTCCAAGCCCAAGCATAATCGGCATCTCAATTTTTGAGGTCATATTGTTAATATATACCGTATCAGCATCAAAAGTTCCACCGGGGCTGGCCGGTAACCCGTTAACAGTGGGTTCCATATATAAAGTTGAATCAGAAGTCGCTTTTAATATAAAAGGTGTTCTCAACGTCAATCCTGAACGAAATTTACCCGAGGTATATAAAAGCCCCAGGGTAAAATTAAATCCGGAATATGAGGTGGAATCAATTGTTTTAAAAGATGCAACCGCATGAGCAGCCTCCGCACCAATGATGGTATCAAGAATGGCGGTTCTATTTTCATCGGTTACCATACTGCCGGTGTAAATGTTGGCAGAAACCCCAAATGCAAAATCCTTGTTAACACGAGTTCCCAGAGCAAGGTTAAAACTATGAATGCCACCTTTTCTTTGCATAAATGCATTGGGATAATTGTCATCTAATGAGTCAAGTGTATTAAAATCACTCCAATCATACAATTTTTCTCTGAACTCAAAATAGCCATTGACGTTCTCTACATAAGAGATATTCAGGACCACATGATGATCTTTAACTCTTAGTGGCGAAATGATATTCCAATCATTTATGGCGGCGAAAGTGCCGGAATGATTATTACTCAGAGTCCGCTTTGGTGAATAGCCGCAAGTGGGGCAAGTATATAAAGTGGCATAATAATCGTTATAACCACGCGGTGCAAGCGAGCCATAACTGAAACCCATCAAGGTCTTTTCGTGAACATACAGTCCGGCCGGATTCCAGCTTCCAGCGGCACCATCGTCAGAAAGAGCAATGTACGCCTGACCCATACCTTCAGATCGAGCCCCACCGCCAAAATAACTAAAGCTAAGTCCCTGCTGCTGACAATAGGCAGTCGTTGTGAGGAGTAAAACAAACATGATGGCAGTTTTGAACAACGACAATTTCATAATTTCTTATCCTCCAAAAATATTTAATTCTTCCTTACCTTACAAGACGTTTCGAATCTCAAAACATCAAAACATCAGACGAAAAATATAATATTTATCGCAACAGGTGTCAAATTGTTTTTGAATTTATCTGATTTATTATCTATCGCATTGGTATCTAACTGATTAGGACAAAACGCAAGCGGCAAAAGGAGTTACCAATAAAAAAATCTGATGACTTCAAACCAAAGCCATCAGATCGGTAAAACTGTCGGGATTTACTTAGCGTTCCCCCAACAATAATTTGCGGAGGTAGTGACTAAGTATCAGTCACCTCACATAAATTTGTTTTCAAATCTGACCACCTCCTTTCTTGTGTAATATTATTATCGGCAAAATTAGAAAACCGGTCAATATAAAAAATAAATAATTTTTTATATTTTAAAGCGATCAATTCGACAAAAAATAAATACCATTGTATAATAAATTAAACAGTGTTTCTTGACGGATAGAAAATGTTGGCTATATTTCGGCTGCGTTAAGTGTCGGCAAACTAATGTCGATATAATAAAAATAAGGTAATTATGTTTAAAGTAGTAATTTTTGTAATTCTCGCCGGTATCCTTCTCTTCTCGTCAATATTTTTTCAGTCCGGTTGCTCACCTTCGGGCGGGGGTGGTGACAATAATTTTACAATTGAAGTCGTTCCCGATTCACTCGATTTTGATTCAACCCTGACTCAATTGGCCTTCAATATAACCAACAGCGGTAGTTCTGAATTGGCCTGGAATGTTGCTGATAATAGTGCTTGGATTATTCTCAATCCAATTAGTGGTACAGTTTCAAATGAAATCGATCAGGTCGGTGTTTCGATAAACCGCTCCGGTTTGACCTCAGGAAGTTATGCCGGTGTCGTTACTGTTACATCTGGTGACGGCTCTACAACTATCCCGGTTACAATGATCGTACCGGTTTCACAAACACTGGCCATTTCACATACTAAATTACTTTTCAGAACTCATCTTACAGATATCTCATTTTACCTGACTAATGCCGGCTCCGGAACGCTGAACTGGAGCATCAGCAACAACCAAAGTTGGTTAAGCCTCTCCCCTGTTTCAGGAAGCAGCACGACCGAAGCCGACTCAATCGATGCTGTTGTTGATCGGACCGGACTTGAGCCGGGAGATTATGTTGATACCGTATTCTTGACGTCAGATGGAGGCAATATTAGCATTCAAGTATTAATGACTGTTCCTGAACTGTTTGAAAACGGATCGGAATATTTCCCAATGGCCGAAGGTGACACCTGGTATTATACGTGGGCTGATTCGGCCAAAACCATAAAACGCGAGATCTCAGGCGATACTGTTATTAATAGTACCACTTGCGTTCGGGTTCTTGAAAATGATACAACTGCTCAAGCATGGACAAAAAGTGCCGATAGTTTTTATGTTCATTTGTTTGTTCAGGACGAAGTATTCTGGTTCGATCCTCCGCTTGCAATTCCATTTGATTTGGAAGAAGGCATTCCATATGAGTATAATTCAAATATATTCTATAAAGTAGATGGAAGCATCTATTCTGGTATTTTTTCAGGTTTATTAGATTTTAACGGTTATGTTACCGATACTGTTCCAGCCGGCATATTTAATGATGTTATTGAACTGTATTATCAGCCGGATGGGGAACCTAATTATTATGAGTATTATGCCCGGGGGGTGGGACTTTTGGATAACGGCGATTATATTCTCGACAGCGCCTATATAGGTGGTGTTTGGTACAAATAAATTAATTTAAGATACGCCAATAACTCTCTTGATCGTTAACCCTTGCACTAATATTGAAAATATAACCACCACATAAGTAATGGAAGCTTTATATGGCGATAATTGATATAGCTGGCAACAGCAGCGATACAGATAAATATGGCAACAAACTTAAACATGCTGGGACTGAATATAGATTACACAATTGATAAAGTAAAATATATTTCGGGCAAAAAAAGTCAGGAGCACCCGGCTCCTGACTTATGAATTGAACCTCGGGCAGATGTGGAAATCTGCCGCGCACAGAAAGATTATATCTGTTTAAACATTTATTTCTTCTTCTTACCCTTAGTTTTATTTGCGTTTTTCTCGTTTTTCTCGTTTTTCTGAACCAGAGCCTTATTCTTGTCTTTGCTTTTAATCTTTTTTACTTCGCCGTTGATAGCTATAAAACTTTTCCCGTTGGCCCGCATTTTAATTATTTCATCGGGCGAGTAGCCATAATAATCCGACATAAATTTCAAATTTACAAAATCAATTATCTCGGTATCGTTCAGACGGATCTCTTTCCATTTCTTTTTGTCTTTATTCTTGAAATGACCATAAGCTTTTCCATATGGAGGGCCGGGGTTACTCTTGACCGGCACATAGAAAAGTTCGGCGGTCTGCCCAAAATGAAGACTGATATCCATCCACGATTTTCCCATTAAACGAAGCCTAATAATTTCATCTTTACCAACACCGGTATGATTAGCAAGGAAAAACACCAGCGGAAGTTCTTCGTCCTGAACATTTAGATTTCTGGCCGTTTTAATTTCTTGATCATTAGTCCGATAATGTTCACCAATAGCGAGATGAAAACTATTGAGACCATCTTTGTCAACCGACACCCCGACACTGACATCAGCCTGAGTTATTCCTGTCGAAAGCGACAATACAAAAACAATTGTAATCGGCATTATCATTTTCCACATGATTTCTCCTCCTCATTTGGAAATATTAAGTTTATTTAATTATTATCGGCAGAAGATATTCAGATGTTGAATCTAAACTTAGCGGACCTGAGAATCCAAAAAAGAGCGGATGGCAGATTCTATTATAGATTCCGAAACAAAGAAAGACTCGTTATGAATGCCATCGATCTTCAAAAACTGTTTTGGCTCCGGAGCGTTGTCGAAAAGTTTCTGACCCTGGCTGAACGGAATGATGTCATCAGTTTCACTATGCATAATCAGTTTTGGGATATTTATACTTGAAATTTTTGCGAATGAATCAAATTTGCTATTACTCAAAAAAGATGGAATCAATGGATAAATTATTTTGCCCATATCGACAATGCTGGCAAAAGTGCTTTCCAGAATTAATCCATCAACCGGATGTTTACTGGCCAGATCAACGGCGACTGCCCCACCCAACGATGTACCATATACAATTATTTTTTGATTTTTTAATTCGCGTGATTGCAGAAATTTATATGCTGCTTCAATATCACGATAAAGTCCCTGCTCCGAGGGGGAACCGAGACTTAAGCCATAACCTCGATAATCAAAAATAAACAGATTCACTCCCAATTTGTGAAAAAACAAAATCTTATCCATCCGATGACTTATGTTGCCGCCATTGCCGTGGCAAAATATTAGCGTTATTTTTGCGTTTTCTGCCGGAACCAACCAGCCATGAAGCTTTATATTATCGGTAGTCTCAAAATAAATATCTTCATAGTTAAGCCCAATATCGCCCGGATTGTTTTCAAATGTTCGCGATGGCTGATATGTTGCCCGGCGTTCCAAAAAGCGGACATAAAAATAAAACAGAAAAGCCAAAACACCGACAGCTACCAATATTTTCAAAATATATATCATCATTCCCAACTCAATTCAACGGAGAGATAATATACATTATACGAAATATTTGGCAAATCTTTATCTTTGTAATCGCACCTCTATTGTTATTCCTGCGCATACTGGAGTCCATATTTATTCTTGTGCCCGGTTAATCCTCAGGTTGACCGGGGAATCCGGTGGGCCTGAGGGCATGATAGCACAAAATTGAGATTGCCGCATCATCCCGATCAAAAATCGGGAATCCTCGCAATAACGAGATTGTATAATTCCTTGTAAGCTGTTCTGTTTCATGCTTTTCCAACGAAATGGGTTCGTTTTGTTGTTTTTACTTTTCGGACTATCAAACTTGGAGCAACTTTACTAATCGTTTGGCATTCCAGTAGTTACAATTCCATCCCAAAATAGCAAAATGGGTTCGTTTTGTCAAAAACGGGTTTTTGCTCAATAAATGTGTAGCAAATTTGTAATTTCTCTTCTTCATAATTCTGCATGTACAGATAGCTGTGGATAAAAATCAAATGCAATTTGATGGTGATTTTGTTTAGTATATATTTGGCGGAACCACTTGACTTGATTCGGCTTCTTACGTCAAGATTCAAATTCGATCAGTCAATTTAAGCAGGTTATAATTTCTGAGTTAACAAACTTTCATGAATATTGAATATCTGTCGAAAATTTTCCTTAGAAATATCCTGAAATTGAAAACCGATAGTGTAGGTACCGGGCATAATGTCTTCTTCACACCAGGCCGCCTTAAGCTTAAAGCATATTTCCCCGTTGTTTAACATATTATCAGGGATAATCATCCTGCAGTCGATAACGGTTCCCAGCGGAATTTTTTCCTTCGCGGTCAGCATCAAACCTCCCGGAGAATAATTGGCCAAATGCCCCAACAGATAACCGGTTGATTGATCAAATATTTCTATCAGGGTTTGAACATATATTCGGTCAGATACACGTTTTTTACTCATCCGTGAACTCCTTAGCAAAATATTAAACTATCAAGTTGAAATTCCACGTTGTTTTAGATATCAATTTTCCCGGCCATTGAACATAATGCCTGATAAATATTATTATCGACATTGATGGCAGAGTCTTTATGGATAAACTCACTCCAATTTAATCTTATATTAAAATTGGAGCGGCAAAAAGATTGAAAATATTAAGCTTTATTGAATAAGCGAGTTCCCTATCCCTTGGCGATAGGAATGTTCTAAACAGCAAGGTGCCAAACTCCACTTCCAAAAAACGTTTTGCAACCGGAAACAAGTTGGTTAATAAAATAGGTGAATAACTATATTTTCAAAATAATCATCTCTTCGAATAATAGATGTAAGAAATAAAGCGAATTATTGCAAATGTCGGTACCATTGCTATTAGGAAATATGGGATTTCATGTTGAACAAGATCATAACAAATCATTCCGATCCAAACAAGGCCGACAATCAGCAACGTAAGACGATTGGCTGACAGCCAGTTTTGTCGCTGCCGCTCATCCATACTCATAATTTCCATTTCGTTTTTCATACTATTTACCTCTTTCTAAATCAAACAAATCATTGATATTCATTCCAAGCGCCCAAGCAATTTGAAACGCCAACAGGGCCGAAGGCACATATTTGTTTTTTTCAATTGCCAGAATAGTCTGGCGCCTCACTCCAATTTTTTCGGCCAACTCCTGCTGGGTAAGATCAAGCCGAGCCCTATGTTGCTTTATATGATTTATAAGTTTCATATTATCCGCCATATTGTAACGTTTAACTTACATAAGATACGCCATACCGGACATTATGTCAAGTAATAATAACAATATTATTGATTTTCTTATCTAGTCGAAGATTCGAGAAATTTTAGGACATTTTGAAAAGTCGGGCAAGAAAACGGTGGAAAGCGTGAATTCCGGTGACCGGTTCGGCATACATCAGGATACATTTATTGCTAACCGTCTTTATCCCATTCTTTTCAGCTTTTTCTATAGAGTCCGAGAAATCTTTACCCTGTTGAAACCAGAGGTGGGTAAATTTGGCCTCGATAGCATCATCCACAACAGTTTTGGCTGTGTCAGGAGAAACAGCAATTATAGCGGTCTTAATATCAGACGGCAGTTCAGTGAGTTTGGAGAAACATTTATCGCCATCAAAATTTTCTTTGGTCGGATGAACCGGGGACAGATCGTATCCCCTTTTCTTGATAGTCTTATAGATTACTCCACCAAATTTTTTATCTGAAACACCAACCACCGCGATTGATTTAGTATCTATAAAATGCTGTATTGTATCATTCATTTGATATTTCTCCCTTCAGCGAGAAAAGTATACAAATCAATCAAAATAATAACAAATAATTAATAAAACCAATTTGGATTTTTTAAAAATATATCAGCGCAAACGACACTTTATAAAAAACCGCAATGTTTTCAACATTCTCAATCGACCTTATTTATTGAAGTACGCCGTTTCGAAATCAGTAATCAACCTGCGAAGAGATTCCACATGAACCAGATCGATTGTCTGTTTGGCCTTCATCGCCTCAACAGTAATTTTATGCAACAAGGTCAGCTTTTCGGTATAGCTATTCCATACAACAGTATTGGCCATGTCGGCCGGTTTAACACGCTGAAACATGAAATACTGTATCGCAGTTTCCTGCAGTTTGTTGGCATGTTCTTCTTTATTGGTAACCCACCGGACCAACTGGTTATAGTTTTTGTCACCGGCTGACGAAAGCTCTATAATCTGTTTCATAGATTTTTCGATAGTGGTAACATGCTGTCTCATAGCGGCGATTTGCGCGGAATCATCATAAATACCGCATGGAATCTCACAATGAGATTGGGCTGATCCAGCAGCAATAAAAACGATGGCCATTAAAATTAGCGATAATTTACTAAATTTCATTTCCGCTCCTTATATTTATAAAACTTTTTTTAACTATAGATAATAAGAATAACCATACTTTAGATCGATTTGTTCACGAAAATTATATCAAAAATACTCCCGGCAGGAATTGAACCTGCGACACCCGGTTTAGGAAACCAGTGCTCTATCCCCTGAGCTACGGGAGCATTAATAGGATATGATTTATAATACATAATTATCAGATTCGCAAGCCCAAGATTGTCGAAACCAATCGAGTTTGGCCTGCCCTAAACTTATTCGACCCACCATCGGCAGGAACAGCTAAAAGAATTCACCGTTTAAAGTTATTGATATTTCCAGGCATCTTCTCTTTCATACCAAATATCTTCATTATATAGCCTATCATTTCTTTTATTATGATCCAACATTTCATGGATATAATCGGCAAAATCTTGAAAATTATCTGTATTATAAAATTGTTTGCCGGAAATAATTAAAGCTTCGCATAATGTACAAAATGAGGCTTTCCATTTATTTTCATAATATCCCAACCATAACTTCTTAGAGATATTTGGTATCTTTTCAATAATAAGAAAATAATCCAATGGCTCGAGACAGCCCAAATTACACCTGGGGCAGTTTATTTTAGGAACTTTATTCACCCTTATATAATTGTCAACCGGTTTTTGCATTAGTATTTTATTATGCTTAGTGATCATTCTTAGCCACCCAATGTGAGTTAATTGAGGAATTGTACCAATTAAGGTGTTTAAGTCATTTTGCCTCATTTGTATCACGCGATACCATTCCTCTCGCATTCTTTGAGGATTTGTATTAACAATAGCATAACGCTTGTCAACCAAATGCCACCAGAGTCTCCATGTTAATTTACAATCATTTTTGTTATAATTTATAATTTTGCGTTTTTGGCCCGCATTCCATAATTTTGAAATATATTTTCCTTCGATTGTTTTTTGGGTCCCAAAGTGTTTTAAAGATAAATCATTTAGACCTAAACCTGTAAATCGGGATTGGTTTTTCTTAAATAGCATCGCAAGTGTATCTACGGTTTTTTCAATAATCCCATTTAGAGGGAAATAACTGCTCAGAACTCTATAATCAAATTGAAAAATATTATGGCCAATAATTAATCCAGAATAGTTTTTCAGAAAATGGTAAAGCTCATCCGTTTGGTTTTCTAAGTAGAATTGATACTTTCTTGCGTAATAACGTCCCCATTTTAATTTATATGTAAATATACCTGCAACAGCAAGTTTGGATTGTTCAGGATTCTTAAAACTCGTTTTTGAAGTTTCTATATCAAGCGCGCAAACATCTTTTGGTAATTTAAGCTTCATGGATTATTCAATATTTTAAAATTGGCAAAATCTGAAAATTTATTCCGATTCGAATTTTACCAAAGCCTGAATATCATATCCTTTTAATTTTTCACGCCAGGGAATAAAAGCGAGATCGACCAAAACCGAAATCCCGGCTACCTTCCCCCCTGCTTTTTCAATAAGTTTACAGGAAGCCTCAAGAGTGCCGCCGGTTGCGACCAGATCATCGACAACAATAACCGAATCACCTTTATTGATTGAATCGGTGTGAATTTCGATCTTATCAGTGCCATATTCCAATTCATATTCCTGGCTGATAGTTTGACCCGGCAGTTTACCCGGTTTGCGAACAATCACCAAACCGACCCCAAGACGGTTAGCCAGCGCCCCTCCAAAAATAAATCCGCGCGATTCAATCGCCACAATTTTGTCGGCTTTCCGTTCCCGGCAGTAGGTTTCCATCAGGTCAAGCGTTTTTCCGAATGCTTCCGGATTTGCCAATAATGTCGTGATATCACGAAAGACAATTCCCTTCTTTGGAAAATCAGGGATAGATCGTATCGCTTTTTTTAAATCATCCATATTTAATCTCTTTATTCCTATTTATCTAAAATTTCTATTTTAAAGTTTTTATAGCCTTTTGGTTCATCAAAGAAATCTATTTTCAAATCGGTTACCTGTGAATATGTCGGCCCAATTTTCAGTTCGGCAATAAATGCCTCAACCAAACTCCTGTCGCCCTCAAAAGAGACCTCGACTGTACCATCCAAGCGATTGCCGACATATCCGTAAAGACCCAACCCGATCGCTTTTCTTTGACACCAGTAGCGAAAACCGACACCCTGCACCACTCCCCGAACATTAACAAAAGCGCCGATAAAACTCATTCTTTATTCCCGGCCAGCTTAAGAGCCTCTTTGACCGCTTCGATTGGATCTTCGACACGAATTATTTTGTCGGAAATATCCCAGGCCTGAAGAGACACCAGCGGCGTTTTGGTTTTCATACAGAAAGCCATCTCGGATAAGGTCCCAAACATCCCGGGCAGAGCAATGACAACATCGGCGGTCCGAATGATTAATAAATTGCGGGCCTCACCGATCCCAGACGGAATAACGATATCAATATATTTATTGGCATCTGTTTTTTGATCGGATGGAATAATACCGATGGTGATCCCCCCTTTCGCTTTGGCTCCTTTGGCGGAGGCTTCCATCACGCCGCCAAGTCCTCCGCAAACAAGAGTTGCACCGGCCGCAGCAATCGCCTGCCCAATTATCTCAGCATTCTTTTTGACTTTCCCGGAACAACGCCCCGGGCCAATAACACCAATAACAAACGGTTTTTTATTTGCCATAAATGTACCTTTGAGTTATTTTTATAAAAATTAGCTGGATGTTCATAACAAATTTTTAAATCGGGGCGACTGGATTTGAACCAGCGACCCCTTAGTCCCGAACCAAGTGCGCTACCAAACTGCGCTACGCCCCGATCTAAACTTCTCTATTATATATAATCGCCATAACAAGTCAAGCGCTTTATATAAATCCTATTTATCTTACAATTTTAGCTTCAAACCTTTTAATTTCTCAATTGTTTCGGTATCGGTAAAATTCATTTTTAAGGCGGAAATAGATATAAAACCGCCAGAAATTGCCTTATAATCGGTGCCGTTGATA
>DAOUVS010000063.1 GCA_030667525.1 Candidatus Zixiibacteriota bacterium
ACAAAAATGGCTTTTATTTCTGACCGTGAACAAAGCACGTTTAATATCTTTGTGATGGACCTCGATAGCATGACGATGATAAATATTACCGAAGGCCAGGTATTCGAGGACCGCCAGGTAAAATTTACACCCGATGGTCAACGGCTTCTTTATTCAACTAATACCGGTGGATATTATGATTTATGCCTTGAAGATATTGATGGAATTGCGCAAACTTTATTAAGTAATCATACCTATGATGACAAAAATGGCGTTGTTTCCCCCAATGGATTAAAAATAGCCTATGTGTCAACCCTTGAAGGATCGGATTATAATGATATCTGGGTTTGCTCGATAGACGGTACCAATCGTACCAAAATAAGTACATCAACTAATGAAAAGTTTGAACCAAGTTGGTCGCAGAATAGCCAGAAAGTGGCCTACACCGAATTAATAAATTCAGATACCGCAAATATTATTGTGGTCAATGCCGATGGTTCAAATGCTATTTGCCTGACCGATAGTCTGGCACTGTATCATAATGCCAAATGGTCTCCGGATGGTGCAAAAATCGCATATATTTCAAATCTGGAAAGCAGTTCGGAACTATTTATTATGAACAGCGACGGTAAGGAAAAAACACAATTAACCAATACTTATGGTGCTGGTCGTGTGTATTATCTGGCCTGGTCGCCTGGACTGTGACAAACTTTTTGGGTGATAGCTCTTTATTTTCACAAAGTAGCGTTATCGGCGGGAGATTATTTTATTAGAACTTCTTGCGTTTCCTGGTTCTTGGTATTGATTTTGGTATAAAATTGACCATATTTTTTGTCATCACCCATAATGTGATCCAAAAGCCATTCCCAAAGAAATTTCATCAGCTTTTCAGCAGAAATTGATTTGCCAGAATTATATTCGTTTAAAAATATCCTTGCTTGTTCGCATAGGCTTGAGTGTATTCTCTTATGCTTTTCCAATTCAGGAAATCCGAAACCAGCCATTAATTTTTCTTCATTTGAAAAATGTGTAATAGTGTATTCAATTAATTGATTGATTATATCCCCGATAACATATTGATCTTTTCCGTCTTTAATAACGTCATCAAGTTGATTAATAATTTTGATGATTATTTTGTGCTCTTCGTCCATTTCAGGGATATGAACGCTATAGCAATCATCCCAGGTAATAAATGGCATTTTAAAACCCCTTTTGTTTTTTGCCCCTACTATATTAGTTCGTCATAAAATTGGAATTTCTTAATAGACGGAGAAACCCAATTATCTTGACTTTGAGAAAGTCGATTGTTAGCTTGGTTTTTCAACATATTGGGATATAGGAAATAGCTTATGACTAAAGAAAACAATATAGATTATGCCGGAGCCGGGGTTGATATCGACGCGGCTGAGAAATCAGTCGAGCGGATTAAAAAACTGGCTAAAGCAACATTCAATGATTCTGTTTTGACTGGGATTGGTTCCTTTGGCGGATTTTTTAAGCCGGATATGGCCGGTATAAAAGAGCCGGTTTTTATCAGCTCAACCGATTCGGTCGGAACTAAAACTAAAATTGCTTTTTTAACCGATGTCCATAATACGCTTGGTGAATGTCTGGTGAATCATTGTGTCAATGATATTCTGGTGCATGGGGCGAAACCGCTTTTTTTCCTTGATTATATCGGAATCGGGAAAGTCAGACCGGATGTAATAGAAAAGATTGTCGAGGGTTGTGCGGTTGGATGCAAAAACTCCGGAATGGCATTGATTGCTGGTGAGATCGCCGAGATGCCGGATATTTATTCGGAAGGTGAATATGATCTGGTTGGATTTATTGTCGGGATGGTTGACAAAAATAAGATCATCAACGGTTCAACAATTAAGGATGGCGATGTTATCATCGGGCTTGGTTCGACCGGACTGCATACGAATGGTTTTACTTTAGCCCGGAAAATTGCATTTGAAAAAGCAGGATTAAAGCCGAACGATAAAGTTGATTCGCTTGAGAAAACAATCGGTCAGGCGCTTCTGGAGATTCATAAATCATATTTAGAACCAATACATCAATTGATTAACAAATTTGAAATTGCCGGGATGGCGCATATTACCGGCGGCGGCATTCCCGGGAATCTGGTCAGGATTTTACCGGATAATATTCAGGCAGTGATTCAAAAAGGGAGCTGGGATAGTTTACCGATATTCGACTGGTTACAAAAAAATGGCCCGGTCGAAAAGAATGAGATGTATCGAGCGTTTAATATGGGGATCGGGTATATACTGGTTGTTTCGCCAGATATTGCCGACGATGTTATCGAATCTTTGAAAAAATCAGGTGAAAAAACGTATAAGATAGGAAAGATTCAAACCGGCGAAAAAAGGGTCGTGTTGAAATGATTAAAGCGGGCAATGTAGAAAAAAGTAGCAGGGAGTTAGCAAAAGATTGGCCCTTCAAGCGTTACAAAGTGTTTGAGAATGAGCTCCGACATGTCGCGGCAAATTGGTTTTCCGAAAAGGGATTGCCCACTAATGCGAGAATGGGTTACTGCCTTAAATCGCATGATAGTTGGACGAAAAACATAATTTGTGGAGAAGTGGCAGATTATATCACCAAGAGGCAAAAAGAGCTTGAAGGGAAAGAGTCCTATCCGCTTCACAAGTATGCTCATCATGGTCTGAGCAGTCAGGCGATGGTATTCAATCTTGTGGGACCATTGATTGTTAAAAAAGACCTCGAACCATTACGTGAAGTTATCGAAGAGGCAGGAATGAACTGGCCTGCCGGGGAAATTGAAGCGCAATTTGAGTATGACGACCGGGATGTTTTTAACGAAGACACTGGCCAGCCTACCTCCATTGATCTGTTCATAAAAGGAAATAGCGAACGAATTTTCATCGAGGCAAAACTCGCGGAAAAGGAATTTGGCGGTTGTTCTATTTTTTCAGGAGGTGATTGTGATGGGAGAAATCCTATCTCAAGTGATTATAAGGATTGCTACCTTCATCATATAGGAAGAAGATATTGGGAGCTAATGGATAAGTTTGGTTTTAGGGAGATGGTTTCTGAATCCGGATCTATTTGTTTATTTGTTAACTACTATCAGTTTTTTAGGGAGGTGCTGTTTTCTCTGGAAAAGAAAGGTTGTTTCCTTCTCCTTCACGACGAAAGGAACCCGGCTTTCTGGAAAGTTTCCAAAAAAGGCGAGGAGTTTGGGTTGTGGCCTCTTCTAAAAGAATTTGTGCCGGATAAATATAAGGCATCTATCGGAAGGGTAACTATACAGCAGCTTGTCAGGGCGATTGAAAAATCAGGACGTCACGAATGGATCAACGAATTCAAGCTGAAATACGGAATCGTTTGAAGAAGCTGACCGGATCGGAATAAGGATTAAGCAATATGTTTCTTTTATGTATAATGGATGGTTATGGCCTGAGTGAAGATAGCAACTACAATGCTATTACCGCCGCAAAGACGCCGAATCTGGATCGCTTATTTAAGACTTGCCCGCATACTGCTATTGATGGTTCCGGTCTTGCAGCCGGTCTGCCTGAAGGGCAGATGGGAAATTCCGAAGTCGGGCATCTGAATTTTGGCGCCGGGCGGATTGTTTATCAGGAAGTTACCAGAATTGACAAATCGATTTCCGATGGTGATTTTTTTACCAATAAGGTTTTTCTTGACGGGATGAAAAAAGCAGTGTCCAATAATTCGGCGGTACATCTTTTTGGACTTGTGTCCGATGGCTGCGTGCACAGCTCGATGGATCATATTAAGGCGCTGGCCAAAATGGCCAAAGAGAACGGCGTCACAAAACTTTATTTGCATGCCTTTATGGATGGACGCGATACCGCGCCGCATTCCGGAGCCGGATATTTAAAAGAAATAGTCGATTATTTTTCAGAGATCGGATTAGGTAAAGTTGCCACTGTATCGGGGCGGTACTATGGAATGGATCGCGATAAACGATGGGAGCGGGTTGAGAAATCATATCAGGCAATCGTTAATAAAATCGGAGAAAAACATAAAAATCCGGTCGAGGCGATTAAAGAATCTTATGAGAAAAATATTACCGATGAATTTATTTTACCGGTAGTGATCGATCTGGAAGAAGAAAATGAGGGTAAACTGGCCGACAATGATGTTGCCCTGTTTTTTAATTTTCGGGCCGATCGGGTTCGTCAGTTATCAAATATAATTGCGGGACATGATCCGGAGGAGTTTAAACATCCTGAAAATCCGAACGTGTTTTTAATCACAATGACCCAGTACACTGTTGATTTGAAAGAGGCTTTTGTTGCATATCCGCCGGTACGATTAAAGAATTTATTTGGAGAAGTAGTGGCAAAGGCCGGAATGAAACAACTTCGTATCGCCGAGACCGAAAAGTATGCGCATGTTACCTACTTCTTTAACGGTGGTCGGGAAGAGCCGTTTGAGAATGAGGATCGCGCTTTGATACCATCGCCAAGAGTAGCAACGTATGATTTTCAGCCGGAGATGTCCTCGGTGGCGGTGGCCGATGAAGCGGTTAAACGAATACTGTCGAAAAAATATGATCTGATTGTTCTTAATTTTGCCAACTGCGATATGGTCGGTCATACCGGTCTGTTTGATGCTGCGGTGAAAGCTGTTGAGGCGGTTGACAAAGGAGTTGGGAGAGTGATTGAGGCAGTAGAAGAGGTGCAGGGCAGAGCGATTATTACGGCCGATCATGGCAACGCCGAGAAGATGTATGATCCTACAACTAATGGACCGCACACAGCACATACAACTAATCTGGTTCCCTGTCTGTTTTTTGATGGGACCGATAATCATGGCGAATATAAATTAAGAAACGGCGGTATTCTGGCCGACGTTGCTCCGACTATTTTGCAGTTTTTGGGAATAAAACAACCGGTCGAGATGACCGGTTTATCATTAATGGTTTCCGGTGAAATCCCTGTTGACTAATATTAAACATTTTTTTTGGCCCAAAGATAAATCTGTCCGGCTGCGTCGGCTAGAGTTAATTTTTTGGGCATTTTTATTGGCGCTGGCATATTTGCCACTTCCGTTTGGATTTATTGCCTGGTTTGCACTTATCCGTCCGATACAAATAATTTCCAAACTGACTCCAAAAGAGGCTTTTCGGGCCGGATATTTTTATTCTTTTATGGCCAATCTGTTTCAACTGTACTGGGTGGCAATAGTAACTCCGCCCGGAATGGTGGCTGCGATATTTTTGCTATCGTTGTATCCCGCAATAATATTTTCATCTTTTGCAAAGCTGTACCAATGGCGCAAATGGGTCGGACTTTTGGCGCTTCCGATTCTCTGGGTTGGGATGGAATATTTCCGAAGTCTGACCGAAGTCTCTTTTCCCTGGACCGATCTGGCTTATAGTCAGGGATACTATCTGACTCTGATTCAGATAGTTTCGGTAATTGGCTGTTATGGGTTGTCGTTATTTCTGATGATCATTAATATTTCTCTCTGGCAGATGTTATCAAAATCAAACCGACTGGAAACCAGAGTAAGCTCGGCGTTGGTGGTTCTTGGAGTCAGTGTCTTCGTGTTTTTGTATGGCTGGGTGGTTCTACCGCCATACCCGGAAACCGGTGATATAAAAATCTCGATGCTTCAGGGGAACGTTGATCTGGATACCAAATGGAAAAGCGAAACGCGGATGCGTAATTTTGAACTGTACGATTCGTTGTCGCAATCGGTGGCCAACGATTCGGTCGATCTGATAATCTGGCCTGAAACGGCCGCGCCATGTTATCCCCGAGTGGAACGTCGATATCGGGATATCCTGGCTGGTACTGCTCGAAGAAGCGGAACGACCCATCTTATCGGGGCGCTGGATGTCATCTATGAAAATAAAAAAGAAAAAGCATACAACTCCGCTTTTCAATTTTCGGCTGACGGTTTAATCGATACTACTTATCATAAAGTTAAATTGGTGCCATTTTCGGAGCATGTGCCATATCAGGATTATCTTCCGTTTCTGACCCGTGATTTTCTGGCGCAGTATCTTGATGCGATAAAAATGCACCAAATCCAGTGGTGGTCAGATTTTTACCCGGGAGATACAACCGTTATTTTTAATATTGATAAGGCCGGTTATGCGGTCCTTATTTGTTTTGAGTCGGCGTTTCCGCAATTTGTTCGACAGACTATTCTTGATGGTGCGGAATTTCTGGTGACGATCACCAATGATACCTGGTTTGGCCGCTCATCGGGACCTTATCAGCATTTGATTCTATCGGTTTTTCGGGCGGTGGAGAATCGAATCTGGGTCGCCCGCTGTGCCAATAGCGGTATTTCGGCTTTTATTGATCCGTTTGGCCGACAGATAGTCTCGACCGGATTGTACACCCGTGATGTTATCAGCGCTAATATTTATCCGCTGGAGGGGCATTCAACCTTTACAAAAATTGGTCCGATAATCGGTCAAATCTCTGCTTTGATTATGGCTGTTTTATTGGTTATATTATTATTCTTATGGATAAAAGGAAAATTTACAAAAAGTCGGTAGCTGTTTCAGTCGTGATTTTATGCCTGGCCATTTTTCCTGGTTTCTTTGGCGCTATTGGTCAGACGGCAGATTTTGATGGCTGGACAACTTACACCTCAACCAATGAAGTCAGAAAAATAGACTTTTTCGATGATTCGCTTCAGGTTGTCACTTCGGGTGGCTGGCTCAAAATCGATCCGGTAACAAATGGAATGACTAAGCTGACCAATGTCGATGGATTAGGGACTGGAAATCTTTATGACATATTAAAAGATGCCGGCGGAAATATCTGGGTGGCAGGTTTTGGCCGGTTAATTAAATATCAGAACTCCGAATTCAAGCCATACTTATTTATCGACCGGAACGATAAACTGATGCCGCTTTATGATATTGAAGATGATGGTGATATGGTGTGGGTCGGAACCTCGACCGGGCTGGCGCTTTTTTCCAAGAGTAATAATGGCGGGCAGATCGAAGATTTCTATTTTCGGTTCGGCGATCTAAATCCGGAGCCGGCCATTTTTGATATAAAAATCATTGGCAATTCAATCTGGCTGGCAACCTCGGCCGGACTGGCGGTGGCCGATAAGAGCGATCCCGATCTATTAAAATCATATATCAACTGGAGAACCTTTGGTTCATCTCAGTATCCGGAACTGGCCGGGGACACTGTTTCGGCTCTGGCTTATTATGATGGTTCGATTTTTCTTGGGACCAATCAGAATACATATAAACTAAATATTGTTGGCAGCGATACATCTTTCATAAAAATTTCTACCCGTGAACCGGCTGCGGTTAATAGTATGACGGTGACCGGGGATACACTTGCTATTTATACCAGAAACGGATTTTATATTCATACTGAATCTAATACTATCTGGAACAGTACCGGATCAATTCCAAGCCCAAGATTTTCATCCGGCCAATTTGTTGATGGAGTTCACTGGCTTGGGATGCAGACGGTCGGTTTATATTATAGCGATAATGGGAGTTATTTGAAGCTGCCTGATGGAGGTCTGCCCGGTAATTATGTGACAGTGGTCACGGCCAATTCGGATGGAACTGTCGCTGGCGGGTTTCAAAAGAACGGAGTGGCTCGATTTGACAGCAGCGGATGGGTCAGCGGGAATATTATTGGAACAATTGCAAACGGAGTGCGTGAGGGAGTCAGAGCTTTGTTTTTAAACACTGGTGGTGATCTTTGGGCGGGAACCTGGGGAAACGGAGTTATGCTCGACAGACCTGAGGGTGTTATAAATTATGATGAAAACAATTCGACGCTGCTTGGAATTTCCGTCAATCCGAACTATGTGGTTGTCAACAGTATGGTATCTTTTTCGAACTATTTGCTTATGACCAACTATCAGACAATTGATGGTCGTTCTGTTTCGGTTGTTAATCTTGAGGATTTTTCAGAATGGAGATATTTTGATCGCGCCGATAGTTTGACCTCAGAGTTTCCGGTTTCAATTGATTATTATGGTGGAACCTTTGCCGTTGGAACCCAGTACACCGGTGTTTTTACCTATTATTGCGGGGATGATCCTTTTGTCGAAACCAGTATAAAGGCAGTTAATCTTCGTGAAGATAACAGGCAGTTAGGTTCGAATTCAGTAAATGTTGTTAAGTATGACAATTATGGTGTCCTCTGGGTCGGTCACAAATATGGATTATCTCGTTATGATGAAGGGATACCTCGTTTTGATGATATTATATTGCCGTCCGGATTTGGACCGGAGGTTACAACGCTGATATTTGATGGCCGGAATAATGGCTGGATAGGAACTCGCAATGGTCTGGCTTTTTATAATACTGCCGCAGGAGATTTTATGGTCTATACAACATTAAATTCCGGTTTGCCGGATAATCAGATAAATGCGTTAACTATCAATTCTGCTACCGGCGATTTGTGGGTTGGGACCACGCTTGGTTTGAGTCGTATGAGATCGACAATCGGACCACCCACAATTGAAGTTGAACAAATATCTGCTTTTCCTAATCCATTTCTAATCAGTTCGGGTGCGGAGCGTCTTAATTTTAATTATGATGGTGCCGCAACAGTAAGGATATTTTCTCCGGCAGGAGAGATGGTTCGTAAAATTTCTATAAATGTGCCCTGGGATGGAAAAAATCAGAGCGGTGTCGATGTTGCCGCCGGTGTCTATCTGGCTTTGATTACCAATGAATCAGGTGAGGTTGGTCGCTGCAAGATATTGTTACTCAGGAATTAATCGAATGCGGTTGGATACATTTGCTTTTTATGTTATCCGTTAAAGAAAAAATATTTTGAATCAGACAAAGAACAGAAAATTACTGGTTATTGGTGGAGCCGGATATATCGGTTCGGTTCTGGTGTCTCATTTATTGAACAGTTATTACAGTGTTGTTGTTCTTGATAAACTTTTTTATAACAATAAGAGATCGTTGGCAGATCTTATGTCAAACCGTGCTTTCTCATTTATTCAGGGAGATTTCAGCGATAATAGCAGTCTGGATAAGGCGATGGATGGTGTTACCGATGTTATCCTGCTGGCGGCGCTGGTTGGTGACCCGCTATGCAAAAAATACCCGGATGAGGCCAAAAAGATCAATGAAGATGGCAGCATAAATCTTATCAAGAGACTAAATCGGTACACACTTGATAAATTTATCTTTTTATCAACCTGCAGTAATTATGGTTTGCGCGATACCGACGATCCGGCCGATGAAAAAGCGGAACTTAATCCCAAATCTCTTTACGCCGAAACCAAAGTGAATGTTGAACGGTATATGATAAATAATATCAAAAGCATAAATTACTCCTGGACAATATTACGTTCCGCCACCGCTTTTGGGTTATCACCCCGGATGAGATTTGACCTGACCGTCTCGGAATTTACCAGAGAGCTGGCGCTTGGTCGAGAACTTTTGGTGTATGATGAAAACACCTGGCGGCCGTACTGTCATGTAGATGATATTTCTGATGCTATCTTAAAAGTGCTGGAAGCGCCGGGGAAATTGGTGTCCGGTGAAATATTTAATGTCGGCAGTAACGGCGAAAATCATACGAAAAGAAAAATTGTTGACGTTATCACGGCTCAATTGAAACAAAACAAAGTGAAATATGAAAAGGGTGGCCGCGATCCGAGAAATTATAAGGTTAACTTTGATAAAATATCCAAAATTCTCGATTTCCGAACGAAACGGACGGTCGAAGATTCGGTGGAAGAATTAATCAATGAAATCAAAGCGGGACGATTTACAGATATCGAAAGTGATATAAATTTTTATGGAAATTATTCAATAAATCTGTAAAGTAATACAATCAGCAGGGCCGCCTAAATAAGTAAGATGGCATACAAAATAATTTCAGAAGAAGATATATCTCAAAAAGAGTGGGGCGAGTTATCGGGAAATTCTTTTTTTGCCTCACCTCAGTTTGTTTCGCTATGGAGAGGAAAAAAAGGTAAACCGCTTTATTATCTCGATGAAGAAAATGGAAAAATAATAGCTGGGATAGTTGGAATTGTTTCTGGAAAAGGTTATTTAAAACGGTTTGATTCTATGCCGGATGGGTTATTTGGTGGACCGTACTTCGCACCTGATTATGACAAGGAGAAACAACAAAAGTTTTTTACCTCGTTTGAGAAATATATAAAAGAGAATAATTATATAAGGGCAAATATCAATAAACCGTTAAAAAGTATCAGCTCGAATATGTTTCAGGTTCAGACAGCATTGGAACATGTTTTGGAGCTCAGCGATCAGGGCTCTCAGCCGCTTCCAAGAGGGATCGGAACCGATGTTCGCGGCTCTATGAAAAGAGGCTCCCGGGTAGAATTGTTTGACAGTGAGGGTGACATTGACCGATTGTACTATCTGGCTCAATCGAGTGCGAAACGTCAGGGTCGAAAAATGAATTATTCTAAGGAATTCTTTGATCGATTGCTGAAAATATCGGTTGGTAATAATAATATCCTCTGGCTAAAGGCGATGTTGGAAGATCAAATGATTGCATCCCAAGTAACCTTTTTTGATAGAGGAGAGGCGCTCAACTGGTTTTATTATTATGATAAAAAGTATAGCTATTATAAACCGGGTTATCTTTTGGCTGATTATGCAATAGATTATTCTATTCAAAACGGGATTAAATATTTCAGTATGGGTAGTACGCCGGGTCAGATCGAATCGGTTGTTAAGTATAAGGAAAGATGGGGCTGCGAGGAACGATCTTACAATAATTATGCTTATTTTAGTTTTCTGGGGAAAATGATCTGCGGTTGGAGGCGAAGGTGAAAGTGCTGCTTCTGGCCGATGGCAGTTCGGTGCATGCGGTTCGCTATCAGGCTGAGCTGAAATCTTTGGGAGTTGAGGTTGTACTGGTTTCGATTGAGGCCGGAGCAACGGTGGATATAAAACTAAAGCGGTCAACTGGGATAAGCGCTATCGACTATATGCTGGCAGCACCGATTATCAAAAATATCATAAAGTGTGAAAACTCCGATATAATCAATCCGCATTTTGCTTGCGGTTATGGTTTTATGACAGCACTATCAGGACTATGGAAAACAAAACCGGTTTTGCTTCATTGTCTTGGGTCAGACATATTGGTTTCTCCACAGAAGTCATGGTTACATAAATGGCGGGTGGTTTATGCTCTTAAGAAGTCGCATCAGATTGTTGTTGATTCGGAGTATCTTGGAGCAGAAGTGGAAAAAATATATAATAAAGCAAAAAACAAAGTGATATTTTGGGGAGCGGATAGGCAGGCTTTTGATAATTATGATAAAAAACAACAAAACGGTTTTATCTGGAAACGACCGCTAAATGTAATTGTACCCAGGGCGCACTACCCAGTGTATAATAATCATTTTATTATTCATGCTTTAAAAGATTTAATAAGAAATAAAGATATAACGATTACATTCCCGGGCTGGGGTGATAATTTAAAAGCTTTCAAGGAAATGGTCGATCACGAACAGATCAATGACGGAATAAAATATTATAATTTTAAAAGCAGAGAAAAGTTTAATGAATTTATCTCTGATTTTGATATATATCTATCGGCGGCTTTGTCTGATTCATCGCCGGCATCGTTGATCGAAGCGATGGCGTCCGGGCTGTACCCGATAGTAGGTGATATTCCAGGTGTAAAAGAATGGATGGACAGCAATAATGGCGCTCTTTTTAATTTTAACGATACCGGGTCGCTAAAAAAGGCATTTGAGAAAGTATTGGAGAAACCATCTGATTTAGAAGAATTGCTGAATAGAAATTATAATAAAGCACAAAAAGATGGTATGTTTTCTAAAAATATATCTGAGACTGTTGGTCTGATGCAAGAGATGATAAAAGATGCCGGCAAGTAAAAATAAAACGGTTTTGCTGATAGCTTATTACTTTCCTCCATTAGGGATGGGCGGGGTTGGACGGCCGTACGCTCTTTATCGTTATTTGCCTGAATATGGTTATGATGTGATTGTACTTACTGTTAAAGATATACTATATCCCCATTACGATGATTCTTTACTAAAAAATAATGATAAAAAGAATATTTATCGATGCGGTTCGTTTGATCCGGCGAGAATACTGTATTTGATGGGAAAAAGAAAGTTGGAACAATCCGGGTATCCGAGCATGAGCCGTCGATTACCATTTTATTTTCCTGATTTGAAACGGGGCTGGACATATTTTGCCAAAAGAAAACTAAAGGCACTGATACAAAGTAACAATTTTTCAGCCGTAATAACAACCGCTCCGCCGCCATCGGTTAATCTGCTTGGTCTGGAAGTTAAGAAGATATCGCAAATACCCTGGGTGGCTGATTTAAGGGATTATTGGTTTTCACTACCGATTGAGAAAATTTATCCCGATGGTCCACAAAAAAACTATTCATTGCGACTTAAAAATCAAATACAGAAGCAAGCCGATCAGATTATCTCGGTCAATCATGACATCAAAAAATATTACGGTCGTGGTGAAGTAATCATGAACGGTGCTGACCAATCGGTTATGGAACAGTGGCAGAAGTCAAGCGGGATAGCAACTGAAAAGCTTACAATAGGATTGTTGGGAACATTTAATTATCTGGTTCCGGTGGAACCGCTGTTTGAAGCAGTCAGGAAGATAATTGACAGTAATAAAATTCTGGAGACAAAAATACAAATCATTCATGCCGGTTTTACCGGTTCCGAATTTGATAATTTGATAGATAAGTATGCTCTGGGTAAGGTAGTAATAAAAAAGGGGTATCTTGAACGATCCCGAGCGATAGAGGTTCTGTTACCCTGTGACATTTTGTATATAGGTGTTAACAAATTCGACCAATATAATATTTTACCGGGCCGGGTTTTTGATTATCTGGTGTCTGCTAAACCTGTTTTGGGCGTAGTGCCGGAAAACTCTGATATAGCGTCTTTGCTTAATGAATATCCCTATGGAACCGCGATCACCGACTATAATACCGTAAAAGTTGTCGATTATTTAAGACTGTTTTTGCAAAAGAAGCTGGATAACAATTTGCCGACGCAGAGCTTTGAATATTGCGCGGAAAAATATACGATGCCGGTTCTGGCAAAAAAGTATGCGACGGTGCTGGACCGATTAGTGCGATGAAAGATAATATCTATATATCAGTGGTCGTTATCAGCTTTAATGGAATTGAGTTTATAGAAGATTGTTTGGCGACAGTACAAACTTCGCTGAATAATATCAATTCTGAGATTCTGGTGGTTGATAATGGTTCCGCCGATGGTACCGTTGAGTTAATAGAAAATAAATTCCCAAACATTCGAGTTTTAAAAAATGCGGATAATCTTGGATTTGCCAAAGCAGTCAATCAGGGATTTGAAATGACTTCCGGAGTATATATTGTTCTCTTATATCTGGATACAAGTATTGTTGGTATTTGAATTTTTAAATTTGGTGTGGGTATATATTGT
>DAOUVS010000249.1 GCA_030667525.1 Candidatus Zixiibacteriota bacterium
CCGGTAATGGTTGGAGTCATCCCGATTCTTCTCAGGAGGATTCACATACTAAAACAAATCAAATGGGATATGGCCGAATAAATGCCGCTCGGGCGATGCTGGCGATTTCCCGCGGTGATGTTAATAATGATGTCGCAATAGATATGCTGGATATTGTATATATGATTGAATATAAATATGAAGGCGGTAAGGCACCCTACCCAAATCCGTTACTTGGTGATGCTGAATGTAACGGTGTTGTTAATATTTCGAATATAATATATCTTATAAACTATATTTATAAAGGCGGTTCGCGCCCGCCGTTGTGTTATAAGTATTAGTTAATTATCCCGGTCAATCTGAAGATTTTCCGGGCACAGAAGACCCAAATATACAAGGCTGTCGGGTGCGGCGACCCGACAGCACTAATACTCACAATAACATTTAGAGATAATGGCTGTCTACCGCGCATGCAATTCATTTATGTTTTTTCTTTTCTATGTGATCAATTAGTATTAAATTGATAAGATGAGTTATGTCAAAAAACAGATGCCGCAAATAAAAGAGAACAATTTCGATCTCTTTGACCCGGTCAATATTTTCCCTGAGTTACTTTCGGTACCGAAAGCGCAAATACCGGTTGAGAATGAACCAGTGAGTATTTTTCCAGAATTACTCGCCATACCTGATGTTGAAGAAATAACAGATATAGATGCAGCAGTAATTGTTGAAAACAAAATCGAAGCGGAATCGGAATCGAAATCGGAAAAAGAATTGCCGTCTGTTTCAGAATTGTATGAAATATTTGACAGACTTAATATAAAATATTTCAAGAATCAAATTCCTCGCTTGATTATTAAATATTCGAAACGGATGTATATCGCCGGGTCGTTTAGTCCTCTAAAAAATGAAATAAAAATGGGGTGGAAGTATCATTCGATATTTCGTGACGATATCGAAGATACGATGGCGCATGAGATGATTCATTATTTTTATCCGAATCATGGGCGGCGGTTCAAAGATATGGCAAATAACTTTGGCGTATCTCTGAAAGCCAAAGAACATCCTGATTTGAGATTGGCCTGTCGTTATTTATATTATTGTCCCAACTGTGACAGGGAATACCCAAGGCGAAAAAGGTTGCGGATGGCTTCATGCGGCAAATGCTCAAGCGGCAGACATTTCGACTCCAGATTCAAATTAAAACTAAAAAAAATGTGATAATTTTCAAATCAGATAGAATTCCGGGAATTAAAATATCTGTCAAATATATTTATACCAACAAGATAGCTAATAATTTACCCGGTTTTGCCGAATCAAGAAAAGATTGAAAAATAGTTATATATTTCTTGACAGCAATTGAAATATGGCTATATTGAAAGGCTTTGTAGAATGTGAAACTAATAACCGTGTTAATCCGGGGGTGGAATGAAAACGTATATACCGAAAGCAGATGAGATAAAAAGAAGTTGGTTTGTGGTTGATCTTGAGGGTGCAACTCTCGGAAAAGCTGCTATAAAAGTTGCCAATATTTTGCGCGGCAAAGACAAGCCAATATTTACACCTCATATGGACACTGGGGACTATATTGTCGCCATTAATGCTTCCAAAGTCGTTATGAGCGGTAACAAGGAACGGGATAAAAAATATTATAGGCATTCAACTTATCCCGGTGGTTTAAAAGTAACAAGTTATGCCACGAAGATGCGTAAAGATTCTCCGTCGGTGTTTGTCCATGCCGTTAAGGGGATGTTGCCGAAGAGTCGTTTGGGTCGGAAGATCATTGAGAAACTTCATGTTTATGGAGATGCGAATCATAAACATCAGGCTCAGAAACCAGAAATGTTAAAAATTACTGATTAAATATTTGAGATAATAAATGAATGAAACTGTATTTGCAGCAACCGGCAGAAGAAAAGAAGCTGTAGCCCGAGCCACTATCAAGGTGGGCGGCGGCAAATTTCTTGTCAATAAAAAATCGTTAAAAGATTACGTCAAGCGCGATACTCTGGTTGATTTGGTCAATGCTCCGATGATCAAGACCGAAACACTTGGTAAAATTGATGTAGTTTGTAGCACCAATGGTGGCGGACTTTCCGGCCAGGCTGGTGCAATACGATTAGCTCTGTCACGGGCGCTGGCGAAGCTTGATGCCGACCTTCATTCGATTTTGAGGAAAGGCGGGTTTTTGACTCGTGATTCTCGTGCAGTCGAACGGAAAAAATATGGTCAGCCGAAAGCTCGTAAACGCTTCCAGTATTCGAAGCGATAGAAAAACATCCGGTTTATCCGGAAATAAGCACACCTTGTCTGATATTCGGGGGTCCGGTATCCCGGTCCGAAAATCGTAAAACAGGGTGGAAGTTAAAACCAAATCTAAAGAGGTTCCAAATGGCAACTGATCATTTGAAAGAATTACTTGAGGCTGGTGTGCATTTTGGTCATCAGACCCGGAGATGGAATCCGAAGATGAGACCTTTTATCTTCACCGCTCGTAATGGTATCTATATTATCGATCTGAACAAAACTCTGGAGGCAATCAATCAAGCCTGCCGGAAAGTCAGAGAGGTAATTGGCAAAGGGCAATCGATTCTATTTGTAGGCACTAAAAAGCAGGCCAAAGATGTTGTTAAAGAAGAAGCGATCAGGTGTCAGCAGTTTTTTGTTACCGAGCGTTGGCTTGGCGGTATGCTGACCAACTTTTCGACGATCAAAGCTTCCATCAAAAGGCTCAAAGATATGGAGCGGATGAAAGAAGAAGGCGATCTTGAGAAATTTAAGAAAAAAGAACGCTCCAAATTTGATCATCAGATTGAAAAACTCGAAAAAGTTCTGGGTGGAATCAAAGATATGAATTTCATCCCTGGTTTGGTTTTTGTCGTAGATGCCAAAAAAGAAAAAATTGCGGTTGCCGAAGCTTCCAAACTTGGTATTCCGATCATTGGTATCATTGATACAAACGCTGATCCCGATCCTATTGATTTTCCTATTGCGGCCAATGATGATGCCATCAAATCAATCAGGGTTATTACCAAGAAGATCGGCGATGCTATTATGAATGCATCACAATCAGTCTCCGCAGATGAGATGAAAGATGCGACCACAGACAGGCCTTCTGGCGCGCATGTAACCACATATATTTCACCCGAAGAAAGATGAGTTTTTAAGGATTAAGACAATGACTATTACCGCACAAACAGTAAAAGAACTTAGAGATAAAACCGGCGCCGGCATGATGGATTGTAAAAAGGCCCTTAATGAAACCGACGGCGATGTTGAAAAAGCAATTAATTATCTTCGTGAAAAAGGGATTTCCAAGGCGGCCAAAAGAGCCGGTCGGGCGACTTCCGAAGGAATAATATACTCTTATATTCATCCAGGGAGTAAGTTGGGCGTTTTACTTGAGGTCACTTGCGAAACCGATTTTGTTGCTCGCAATGATGAATTTCAGAATTTTGCCAAAGATGTTGCGATGCAAATTGCAGCGGCAAATCCGATTGCAATCAAGCGCGAAGATATCGATCAAAAGCTGATTGATACTGAGAGAGAGATTTATCGTCAGTTGGCTCTTAATGAAGGCAAACCTGAAAAAATCATAGATAAGATCGTTGATGGTAAAATAGAAAAATATTTTGCCGAAAGCTGTCTTCTGGAGCAACCGTTTGTCAAGGATAATGATCGCACGATGAATAATATCTTGACTGAACTGATCGCAAAAATCGGTGAGAATGTGGCAATTAAACGGTTCGCTCGCTTTATGCTGGGACAATAGCGTATGGATCCAGACCCCAAATTAAAGTATCGTCGGATATTATTAAAGCTATCCGGAGAGGCCCTGGTCGGTCCTAAAACATTCGGTATTGATTTTGACACAATTGATTTAATCTGCCGCCAGATCAAAGAAATCAAAGATCTGGGGCTGGAAATAGCTATTGTTGTTGGCGGTGGAAATATCTTCCGCGGTCTTGAGGTTTCCAAAACAGGTATGGATCGGGTTGCCGCTGATAATATGGGAATGTTATCGACGGTGATCAATGGTCTGGCTCTTCAGGATAATATGGAGAGAATTGGTATTCAGACAAGAGTTATGTCAGCTATCCGGATTGAATCTTTTACTGAGCCTTATATTCGTCGCCGGGCAATCAGGCATATGGAAAAGGGAAGAATTATTATAATGACCGCCGGAACCGGCAATCCCTTTTTCTCGACCGATACCGCTGCCGCGCTGCGAGCCAACGAATTAGGCGCCGAGGTTCTGATCAAGGCTACTAATGTTGATGGGATTTTTTCAGCAGA
>DAOUVS010000210.1 GCA_030667525.1 Candidatus Zixiibacteriota bacterium
ATTCGAATTTTGTTCTTATTTCTATTATTACTATCTGTATCTAACCCGTTCTGTCTCGCCCAGGAAAAACCAAAATATGGGAATGCCGGTTTATCAGGTAAAGTGGTCGATGCACAAACGAATAAGCCGATCCCGGGTGTTTCTATTTTATTGGTCGGAAGTGAAAGAGGAACAATTTCAGATTCAACCGGTTATTTCAGTGTTGATAAACTTCCAAATGGAAAACATTCTTTGCTGATTAGCCATATCAGTTACGAATCGAAAACAATAAAAAATATTGAGATAAAAAGTACAACTGGGGCAATAGAATTAAATATTAAACTTCAAAGTAAGTTACATTCTATTAAAGGGATCACTGTCACCCCGAGCCGTTTTTCGATTATGGGGACCGAACCGACGACGCAACAAAGTCTGACCAGTCAGGAAATCGCTTCTGTCCCGCAAGTCGGCGATGATTTTTTCCGAGCGATTAGCAGACTTCCGGGGCTCGGCAGTAATGATTTTTCAGCAAGAATGACGGTGCGTGGCGGCGAGTTTGATGAAGTTCTCGTTACGCTGGATGGGCTCCAAATATACGAACCATTTCATGTCAAAGAGGTTGATGGTGGTGCAATCAGTATTATTGATGTTGCCGCAATTGATGGGATCAATCTTTTAACCGGCGGCTTTCCGGCCAATTATGGCGATAAAATGAGCGGTGTCTTTAATATAAAATCAAAGCAAGTAAAACCGGGAGAACGGAAGTTTTCTGTCGGTCTTAGTCTTTTGAACTTTAAAGCTCTTGGCGAAGGCAGGTTTGCCAACGATAAAGGTTCCTGGCTGGTTTCGGCCAGACGCGGTTATATCGATTATGTTTTAAAACTTACCGGTGATGATGAAGACCTCAAGCCGACCTATTATGATTTGTATGGTAAGGTAGATTACCAATTAAATAATAACACTGCTATCTCCGCCAATATTCTGCATGCCGGAGATAAGCTGATATTTTCGGGAGAAGACAAGTATGCTGGCAATTCACTTACCAGCAGGTACGGAAACAGCTATGTATGGCTGAGTTTGAGAAATATTCCATCAGAAAGACTAACTATTAATTCAATACTATCTACCGGTGAAGTTGATTATAACAGGCTAGGGGAAGATATATATATCATTTCGAAAATTTATGAAGATATGACTCGCGAAAAAAGAGACTTTAGATTTGTTGGTTTCAAGAGTGACTGGGAATACACTGTTTCAGAAAATTATTTGATTGAGTTTGGTTATGAATATAAGAGATTATGGGCTGATTATGATTACCTGCATCAGGATTATTTCTATATTAATGACCCCACGGGCTACCATCTGAGAGATATTGATACAACTTATATATTTTTCAACAAATCAGGCGCCCAGACTGGCGCATATCTGTCCAATCGAATTCGTTTGACGAATCGTCTTATTTCAGAATTTGGAATGAGATACGATTATGCCTCATATTCCAATGATAAACTGATCTCGCCACGAGCTAACGCCGTCTATAATTTTGGAGAAAGGACTTCGCTGAGAGCAGGTTGGGGGTGCTTTTATCAAAGTGAAGGTATCGATGATATTTATATTGGTGACGGGGAAACCGATTTTCATCCAGCCGAGAAGGCCCAACATTGGGTGATCGGTTTGGAGCATAGTTTCAAAAATGGTATCAATTTCAGGTTGGAGGGTTATTATAAAATATACTCAGAGCTACGACCAGATATGAGATCTTCTGTCTACAGCCTTGATCAATTTCCTGAATTAAGTGATTATAGAACAATTTACTATCGCGCAAGATCATATTCAAGAGGAATTGAATTGTATCTCAAGAAGGATATGGTAAATAAATTTTCGTGGTGTTTCAGTTATGCCTATGCCAAGGCCGAAGATAGCCTTGATCATATATATTTCCCGCATCAAGATGAAAGTAGGCATGAAGATGAAATTTTGCCAACTCCGTTTGATCAGCGGCATACATTATATTTTGATTTGGGTTATCGTCCGTGGACCAATTGGCAGTTTAATATCGCCTGGCAGTATCATACCGGGTGGCCATACACCGAATATAACGAGACTACTGAATTATCGGGATATGTATATTGGGGATATGATGGCCAGATGAGCGGACGACATAAACCATTCAGTCGGGTAGATCTAAGGATTAATAAATATTTTAAAATTGGCAAAGGACGTTTGACCGCTTTTGTTGAACTGATCAATGTATTCAATAGAAAAAATGTTCGAGCGTATAATTTTTTGAGAATTCAAGGTGAAGATAATTATTATCTGGAAAAGAAACCGGAATATTGGCTTGGCATATTGCCATCGTTTGGGCTGACCTATCAGGTTAATTTCTGATAAATTATTTTATGATGTGCGCGGCACAGTCCACATCTGCCCGAGTTTGACTTTTAAAATAAAAAAGTCAGGAGCACGCGGCTCGACCTACAAGAACTAATTTACGCAATCCAAATAGTTTTGATATTTACAAATTCTTTGATACCGTAGCTGGATAGTTCCCGACCATACCCTGATTTTTTTATCCCGCCAAACGGCAGACGCGGATCCGATTTGGTCATCCCGTTAATAAACACCGCTCCGCTTTCAACCTTTCGGGCAGCAGCCTCCGCTTTTTTCAAATCGCGCGACCATAACGATCCACCAAGCCCAAATCGGGAATCGTTGGCAACTTTGATTGCTTCGTCGTTATCTTTAACAGATATAATCGCCGAGACCGGGCCAAATGTTTCCTCATCGTACACTGGCATTCCTTTTTTAACATCGGTCAGTACGGTCGGAAGATAAAAAGCGCCCGGGCCATCTGCTTTTTTCCCGCCGCATAATAGCCGTGCACCCATCTTGATAGATTTCTGCACCTGTTCATCAAGCTCCTCCAACAGATCCATCCGTGCCATAGAACCGACCTGAGTATTTTCATCAAGCGGGTCACCGACTTTCATATTGCGCATGATCTCGGCCTGCTGTTCTTCGAACTGTTTCACCAATGATTCAACAACTATAAACCGTTTGGCCGCAATACAACTCTGTCCGGCATTGATCATCCGTGATTTGGCCGAAGCAGCAACACATGATGGCAGATCGGCATCATCAAAAACAATAAATGGGTCAGACCCGCCCAGTTCCAGCACTGTTTTCTTAAGTTCATTACCGGCGGTAGATGCCACCGACTGCCCGGCCCACTCGCTGCCGGTTAAGGTCACCGCTTTAACTCGATCATCTTTGATAATATCTTTAACCAGTTTGGATGATACCAATAATGTCCGAAAGGCATTTTTTGGAAAACCGGCTTCATGAAAGACCTCTTCAATTGCCAGAGCCGAACCAGGTACATTCGAGGCATGTTTCAGCAATCCCACATTACCGGCCATCAAGGCCGGTGCGGCAAACCTGAAAACCTGCCAGAACGGAAAATTCCACGGCATCACCGCCAGCACCGCACCGATCGGTTCAAAAGCAACAAAACTTTTCCCGGCATCCGATTCGATTATTTCGTCGGCCAGAAATTTTTCGGCATTGTCGGCATAATAATCACAGACCCAGATACATTTTTCAACCTCGGCGCGTGATTCGGTGATCGGTTTACCCATCTCCACAGTTATAACTTTTGCGTACTTATCAAGATTTTTACGTAGAACATCGGCAGCTTTGTGCATCAACTTCGAACGATATTCAAACGAAGTTGTTTTCCAAAGAAGATACTCATCATACACATCAGAAATAATATTTTTGACATCTACCGGTGAGTGTTCATCATAATCTTTTATTAATTTATCTGTCGCCGGATTTATCGCTTTCATGTTTCCCTCACTATTTATTATTACCATTAAACTGAAAATTGTCACAGACATTATTTTCAAGCTTAGTGCTAAGTTTGTTATTGATCCCGGGGTCAATCGCCACCTCAACCAAATTTAACTCATTGCTTGTAATCGCTTTGGTAAGATTAGCCTCAAGTTCAGCCAGTGTTTTTGGAGTGTACCCCTTAATACCAAATCTCTCGGCATACTTTTTAAAATCCGGATTGGTCAAAGCGGTCCCAAAGGTTCGCCCAGTATGACCATTCTGCTTCCATGATATCAATCCATAATCATTGTCGTTAAAAACAATGATTGTATATCCCAGCCCTATTCGTTTGGCCGTTTCGATCTCCTGGGAATTCATCATAAAACCGCCATCGCCCATAATTGCGACAACCTGTTTATCAGGATAAGCCAATTTGGCGGCCAGTCCACCCGGCAGTGCAATTCCCATACTGGCCAAACCGTTTGAGATGATCACCGAATTCGGTTCATAGACCGGGTAATTGCGACCAATCCAGACCTTATGACTGCCAACATCGGATACCAGAATATCGCCGGAGTTCATGATTTTTCGAATAATATGTAATGTTCCGGGGACAGTGAATGGATCACCCTCTTTTAATTTGTATGAATCGAAATCATTGATCATTGTTTTCCGAAGAGATTTATACCATCCGCGATCAAATTCAATTTTTTCTTTTTTGACAGAATTATTCAGTTCCCACAATGTGGCCGAAATATCAGCAACAATCTCTACCTCCGGCTGATAGTACTGATAAACCTCCGCCGGTGCAAAATCAATATGGATAATTATTTTATCAACCGAACTGTTCCAGAACTCCGGAGCATACTCGGCAATATCATAACCGACCGTTATAATCAGATCGGCCCGGTCAAAGGCGCAGATTGGATAATCCCGTATCTGCATCCCAACCGCAAAAAGCGAATGTTCATCGCTATCGGAAACCGAGCCTTTACCCATAAAAGTTGAGACAACCGGGATACCGGTTTTCTCAACAAATTCGCGAAGATGTTTCGAGGCTCTTTTACGAATAGCACCGTTACCGGCCAGTATCACCGGATTTTTCGCTTTTTTCAATAGTTCGACAGCAATATTGATCGCCTTGTAATCGGGAGCTGCTCTTCTGATTTTGCGAGGTTGAATCGGTTCCAACTCACAATCCATTTTAGCAATATCTTCAGGCAATTCAAAATGGGTTGCCCCCGGTTTTTCAATTTCAGCCAGCTTGAATGATTTACGGATCACCTCAGGAACCATTTTAGGATTATGAATACTACTGTTCCACTTGGTTATCGGTTTGAACATATTAACAATGTCAATATTCTGGTGGCTTTCCTTATGCAGCCGATCAGAACTCGCCTGTCCGGTTATTGCAACAACTGGAGCCTTATCAAGATGAGCATCGGCGACACCGGTCAGCAGATTGGTCGCGCCGGGACCAAGCGTGGCCAGACATACCCCGGCCTTTCCGGTCAAACGGCCGTAAACATCGGCCATAAAAGCGGCACCCGATTCATGCCGGGTGGAAATAAATTTAATTGATGATTTTTCAAGCG
>DAOUVS010000312.1 GCA_030667525.1 Candidatus Zixiibacteriota bacterium
CGGACTGGTTGATGTTCCCGGGCATGAGCGGTTTGTAAAAAATATGATTGCCGGAGCCGGAGGTATCGACGCCTTGATTTTGGTTGTCGCCGCCGACGATGGCTGGATGCCGCAAAGTCAGGAACATCTTCAGATCACACGCTTGCTGGGAATCAAGCACGGTTTGGTGGCGTTGACAAAAATTGATCTGGTTGAAGAAAGCTGGATCGATCTGGTTGAGGAAGATATTAAAGATAAATTAAAAGATACATTCTTGTCCGATGTCCCGATCGTGAAACTATCTTCGGAAACAGGTCAGGGGTTTGACCTTCTAAAAAAAGAGATAAATAATCTTACCGATAGAATGACTAATCGTGAAGATATCGGGAAACCAAGATTATATGTCGATCGCTCGTTTATTCTACCTGGCATGGGTGGTGTTATTGGTGGAACATTGCGTGGCGGAGTTTTTACTGCCGGGATGGATGTCTCCGTTTTTCCTGCGCGCAAAAAAGGTAAAATCAGAATCCTGCATTCGCATAATGAGAATGTGGAAAGTTCATCGCCGGGACAACGAACGGCGGTGAGTCTGACCGGGATTGATAAGCAGTATCTTACCCGGGGTTCGGTTTTGTCAACGCCGGAAATTGTTTCGGACTATCCCGATGATGAAGTCCTGGCTCTGTCGGTAGAGCTGATTGCGGAATCACCGGTAAGTATCAAAGACAGACGCCGCCTGTTATTAATATTGGGGACCACTGAAGTCGAGGGAGAGGTTCGAGTATTTGATGGCGATGAAATCAAACCGGGTAAAACCGGCATTATCTTTTATAAGCCTTTTGAACCGGTGCTTTCATTTATAGATGATCGGTACATTGTTCGTCTGCCGACTCCGGCTATAACGGTTGGGGGCGGAACAGTATTGGATATCCTGTATAGATTCCCCAGGAAAAAAGAACAATCTAAATTTAACTATTTGAAAGACAGAATCGAACTGACTTTAGACAAATTGATAGATACTGAATTTCTAAAAAGTCAGTCAGTCGATTTTAAAAGCGATTATTTGTTTAGCAACTATTCTTTCTCAGATATAAAAAGGGAATTTTCGGAAAGAATAGATCGATCAGAGATTATTGAATATTCTGGTCGGGCGTATCGAACCGATGACCTGAAAACTATTAGTACAAATGTTGAAAACAGTCTCAATACTTATATGAGTGAAAATCCTCATGCCAATGGTCTTGGGATAGATAAAATTGCGAGGCAGATCGGGATGCCGATTGTGTCGGTTGATCCGTTTCTTGAACTGATGGTACAGAATAAAAAACTTGTCAAAAAAGGAAATCTTTATGATCTGCCCGATAGAACAGTTTCGATCAAGGGTGAGTTGAAAAAGGTCGCCGATCTGCTTGAATCAACTCTTGCCATAGCTGAATATGCACCGCCCTCTATTAAAGAGTTGGTTTGTACAGACAAAACAAAAAAAGAAGCGTTTGAATATTTATTGGTTGCCGGGCGAGTTGTCAAAATCGGGACTAATCTCGCTTTTCATAGAGATTTATGGGATATGATATTAAAGATCATCAATGAAATGCTGAATAAGGGTCAACAACTGACGGTCGCGACATTACGGGAAAAATTAGGCAGTACCAGGAAATATACAATGCCGATTCTGGAGGAAACTGACCGATTGCGTTTGACCGAACGTCAGGGAGATATCCGGGTTAAAGGAGATAAATTTGAAAAATTATAAGCTGTTTTATAACGGAAAAATCTATACTCAGGCCGGTGATGGTTTAGTGGTTGATTCGATGATAATTCAGGGTAATAATATTATTGCGGTCGGGAAAAATCTCGAGGACGACCCGTCCTTTTCTTATTTTGTAAAAGTCAATTTAAAAGGCAGAACGGTTCTGCCCGGTTTCACCGATTCGCATACACATTTCAGGTTTTATGCAATTATGACGACCAATGTTCGGCTTGATGGTCTCACCAGTCTTGAGATTACTTTAGACAAAATCAAAAAACATGCGGCCAAACTTTCCAAAAACGAATGGGTGCTTGGCGACGGGTTTGCTATTGATCGTTGGCAAAAAAGGATTTTACCGGATAGATATATGCTCGATAAGGTAACCGGTGACCGCCCGGCGGCGATATTCTCGAAAGATCAGCATATACTCTGGGCCAATTCAAAAGCGTTGAAGATGGCAAAAATATCTGACAAAACAGCAGAGCCAAGAGGTGGCGTGATCGATCGTTTTGAAAATAATGAACCTTATGGCATTTTAAGAGAATTGCCAGGGTATGAACCGGTTCTTAAGATTATCGCCGATCCGCCAGATTCAAAGGTAATAAAATTATTCAGGCAGACGTTAAAAGAAGCTTATGCCAAAGGTGTCACGGCTATTCATTCTATGGATGGGCACAAGGCGTATCCGCTTTATAAAGAACTATCAAAAAATGGTGCGCTTGGGTTGCGGGTGAATTATTATCCACCGCCCGCACTGATTCCAAAACTGAAAAAGGTCGGAATAAATTCCGGATACAATCGGGATTATTTAAAAATATCCGGGATA